>NZ_JBFUJK010000008.1:0-213369 GCF_056401395.1 Arthrobacter sp. P4_F11 | reverse complement strand
TGGCGCAGAATTTCACCGGTTTCGCGGTCGATCGCGCAACCCTTGACACTGCGCGCATGGACATCCAAACCGACGTAGGTACGCTTGTTCATGGCTGGAACCTCCAGACGTTCAAATGTGGCTCTACCAGTCCACACCCGCACCAGAATGCGGAACAGACCGTGGGCCGGCAACCCACGAATCTCTTTGAACCCGGGGTTCCAGTCCTACTTCAGGCAACCACCACACTTCATATTGTCTAGGCCGGCGCCGTGAGTGTCGCAGCCAGCTTGGGCCGCCGGGCCGGCCTCGCCGGCGTCGTCTTCCATTCCCGGATCTGCGCCGCCGTGACCGCGGCGTCGTGCCTCGCGCATCTGTGGCTGGCCGCCGGGAACCAGCACGGGACCTGGCTGAACGTGCTCATGCTCGCCATGGTGGCAGTGTGCCTGCCGTGCGCCGTGCACATCTGGCGCCACGGCAGGCACAGGGCCCTTCGCCAGGTGATGGCCGCGGCGCTGGCCATGACCGCGGTGCACGCGGTCCTGCTCCTCGGCACGGGAGCCGGCGGCACGGGCCACAGTCACCATGTGAGCACTGCGGCAGCAGGGGCCGACGCGGCGCCGTCGGGATCCGGGGCGCTGCTGGCAGTCATCGCGCTGGAAATGACGACGGCGCTGCTCGCCGCGACGCTGCTGGCCCGGCTGCGGGCGGAGCCCCGGTCGGCCGTATCAGGGTTGAAGCGCGGCTAAAGCGCAGCTTCCGGGTTGGTCAGCGTCAGTCGTTGAACAGCCCCGCCAGGTCTTCCGCCGTCAGGGCGCCGCCGGTGAGTGCGTCGCCTTCCATGACGTCGGCGAAGAGCTGCGACTTCTTCGCTTTGAGCGCCATGACCTTCTCCTCGATCGTGTCCTTGGCGACCAGCCGGTAGACCATGACGTTCCGGGCCTGGCCGATCCGGTGGGTCCGGTCCACGGCCTGGGCCTCCGATGCCGGGTTCCACCAGGGGTCCAGCAGGAACACGTAGTCGGCCTCGGTGAGGTTCAGGCCGAAGCCGCCGGCCTTGAGGCTGATGAGGAACACCGGCGCGGCGCCGTTCTTGAACTCGTTCACGACGTCGGTGCGGTTGCGTGTGCCGCCGTCGAGGTAGCAGAACTCGATGTTCTCCTCGACCAGCCGCTCCCGGACCTTGCCCAGGAAACCGGTGAACTGGCTGAAGATCAGGGCCCGGTGCCCTTCGGCCACCAGGTCCGCGAGCTGCTCGAACAGGACATCGAGCTTGCTGGAACGCACCCCGGACAGGGAGGGATCGATCAGCGAGGGATCCAGGCTCAGCTGCCGGAGCAGGGTCAGCGACTGGAAGATGGTGAACCTGTTCTTGTTGACGTCCTCAATCAGGCCCAGGATCTTTTGGCGCTCCCGCTGCAGGTGGGTCTGGTAGACCTTCTGGTGCCGCGGGTTCAGCACGACTTCCAGGATCTGCTCCTGCTTGGGCGGCAGGTCACTGATGACCTGTTCCTTGGTGCGCCGCATCATGAGCGGCCGGACGCGCCGCCGGAGCTTGTCCAGCTGTCCCTTGTCGCCGTTCTTCTCCACCGGCTTCTGGTAATACTCGGCGAACCGTTTGGGGCTGGAAAAGAGCCCGGGAGCCACGATCGAGGTCAGCGCCCAGAACTCCATCAGGTTGTTCTCCAGCGGCGTGCCGGTGATGGCGAGTTTGAAGGCGGCGGGCAGTTTGCGGGCGCACTGGTAGGCCTTGGACTGGTGGTTCTTGACGAACTGCGCCTCGTCCAGGACCAGCCCGGCCCAGGTCTGGGAGGCGTAGGCCTCGTAGTCGATCCGGAACAGGGCGTAGGAGGTGATGATGATGTCCGCGCCGGCCATCGCCTCGGCCGGGTGCGTGCCGCTCTTGGCGAAGGTTTCGCCGATGGCGCGCACGTTGAGCCCGGGAGCGAACCGTGCCGTTTCCGCCTCCCAGTTGCCCACCACGGAAGTGGGGGCGACGACGAGGAACGGGGCGGTCCCGGACCCGGCTTCATCGCCTGCGGCGGCATCTTTTGCGGCGCAGATCAGGGCGAGGGCCTGGACGGTCTTGCCCAGGCCCATGTCGTCGGCCAGCACGCCGCCGAGGCCGTGGCGGTACAGGAAGCTCAGCCAGTTGAAGCCCTCCAACTGGTACGGACGCAGCTCGGCGTTCAGCGACCCGGGCAGGGGAAGGCCCTTGATGCCGCCTTCAAGCAGGCCGCCTACGGACTCACGCCACGCCGCGGCCTGTTCATCCACGATGCCCAGGTGTGCGAGCTCGTCCCACAGCCCGGCCTGGAAGCGGCTGATCTGCAGCGGGGCGTCCTTGTCGCCGGGGTTGTCCTGCAGGGAGCGGGCCTCGTCGATCAGGGCCCGCAGCTGGTGCAGCTCCGGCAGGTCCAGCGCGAAGTACGCCCCGCTGGGGAGCAGCATGCGGGTCTGGCCGGCGGCGAGGGCGGAAAACAATGCCGCGAAGGAAACCGGCTGGCCCTCCAGGGTGATGACGATGCCCAGATCGAACCAGTCGCGGCTGTCCGTCGCCTTTGTGGAGATCGCCACTACCGGGGCTTCTTCGGCTTCGCGGTAGTCCGCCATCTCGCCGGAGGTATCCACGGAGACGTCGGGGAGGTCGCGGAGCCGGGGGAGTACGTCCTCGGTGAAGGCGAGGGTGTCCAGTCCGGCCAGCTCTGCCGTGGCCGCCAGGCGCGGCGTGCCCCAGCCGCCGGTCGCGGATTCGCCCAGGGCCGGCACGACGTCCCAGGGCTGCCCGACCGCCTCGAGGATGCGGGCCTCGGCCGGGTCGTCCCGGTAGCCGTGATCGCCGGGGTGCCGCCACAGCGGCTGCGCCGTGACGAGGTTTCCGGACGTGTAGTGCCATTCCCAATGCAGCCGGACCCGGTGGTCGGCCCCGTAATTGGCCAGCAGGGACAGGGTGGGGACGGCGAGCGTGGGCAGTTCCACCGACTCGTCGGAGGCGGTAACCCGGGCGGTTTGCTTGAGCTTGGGGTAAAAGCCGGTCAGGAAGCGGCTTTCGTCCCGTGCGGGGATGTGCAGGGTTGTCCCGCCCGTGACGAAGGTCAGCAGTTCCTCGCTGAGACCGCTTTCCAGCGGGGCGAGGGTGATGACGGGGTCGGCGGGGGCGGTACCGGGCAGGGCGCCGCCGTCGGACGCCAGGAAGATTCCGTGCGCCGGGCGGCCGATGGTCCCGACCGACGCCGGATCCACCACCTCACCTTCGACCGTGATGGTCGGCGCGAGCTCGAGACCGCCGTCGTCCCCGCCGGTGCCGATGCGCGCCAGGTTCAGCCCGACGGCGGCAGGCTGCTCGACCAGCCGCACCGGCTCCGTGCCGCGGCTGTGCACCAGGGCGACGCCGATTTTCTGGGCCTGGGACAGCAGGCTCCACAGGTTCTTGCCGGCGTAGGTGTTCAGTCCCAGCCACAGTCCGGTGCCGGAGTGCTGGCGGTTTGCCACAGCGGTGTGCGAGGCGAGGAATTCCTGCATCCACTCGACGTGTGCCTCGTTGCATTCGCGCCGGTAGTTCAGGTAGCTCAGCGTGCTCCAGGAGACGTCGCCGCGGATCCACTTGCCCTTGGCGCCCATGATGACGGGGCGTGCCTTGAGCTGGCGGACGCTGCGGAGCGGATCGCGGCGGCCCGTGTAGGAAAAGTGCGGGGCGGGTTCCTCGATGTCGAACTGGAGCGCCAGCGGGGTGCCGTTGGCGGACGGCGTGATCCCCGGGTGGGCGATCAGGGGGCCAAGGGCCTGCTCCCAGTCGGCCATTTCCGGTGGCGCGCTTTGGCGGGACAGCCGCGTGCCCTCGGCGGGGGCCAGCAGCTGCATCCTGGTGGCCGGGTTGTCTTCGGCCGCGAAGAGCAGTGCCGCCACGTGCTTGCAGTCCTTGCGGACCGGGCAGCTGCAGACGCCCACCGTGCAGCTCCAGCCGCCTGCCTTCCGGACCAGCTTCGCCGTCGTGGAATAGGGCACGTCGGAACCGCCCCGCACCTTGCCCAGCAGCAGGCCTGTGGCGGCGTCGAAGGAGATCCCGGAAACGCGGCTCCCCATGGCGTAAGCGAGCCCGGCCGCGAGGGAGCGGTCGTTGATCGCGGGAGTCTGTATTGCCAGTGCCGCACTCTCGTCCGGATGGGATGGCATGTGCGCGCTACTTTCGGCAGGTGGTCATCTGATCCATCTTACCGAGCCGGCCGGGACCCCGGAACTTCGCCGCCGCCCGCACAAGCGCCGCTTAAACTTCGCCTGACGTTCAACCGGGGCTCGGCCGCCCGCCGTGACGACGGACCTACCGTGGAGAGGTCCGGAGTATCAGCAGCGCCAGCAGTAAGGATTCCGCATGACCCACAGTGAGCCCGCCATCCAGCCCGCCCACAGCTACCCCACCGTGCTGACCACCGAAAGCCTCAAAGGCGGAAACGAGGACGTTGTCGACGCGAACGTCAACGTGGTCAACGCCATGTTCGAGGAGTTGCTGGACACGGAAGAGATCTCCCCGGCCGCGCTGCGCAGTTACTACGTGGACTTCTACCTGACGCAGGCGCTGGCCGGCGGCTTCGCGCAGTACGTGTTCACCGCGCCCGAACGCGAGGAAGTCGACCCCTACATCCGGGAAGGCCTGGAGGCAATGGGTGCCGCCGCGCACCTGGACCTCTTCAACCGCACGGTGGCCGCCTTCGGCGCCCTGACCGACACCGACGTCGACAGCTACCTCGACGGCGGCAGCGGCTGGGCCGCCGGAAGCACAGAGGAAGACGAACCCGGCGACGGGGTCTCCGAGGCCGTTCGGCGCATCGAAGAACTGGACGGGGAATTCGAGTCGATCCTCGCAACGGAGGACATCGCCGCATTGAATGCCGCGTGGCTGCGCGGCCAGGAGGACTTGCTGGTCCTTTCCGACGACGACCTCGACGCCCACATTGCCGGGCGGGTGGCCCGGCTTTCCGACCTCGCCGAGCGCCAGGCGGCAGCCGCCGAGGAAGCGCTCCTGGACGCGCCGGAGTTCGAACAAATCATCCGCGAGCTGTGCGACCTCGCGGGCCACAGCCTGGTGCGGATCACCATGGGCGATCCGAATTATGTGCACAACGGGGAGACCACCCTGGCCTGGCACTTCACCACGGAGCAGGGCGAATTCCTCATGCTGGAGGACGACGACGGGGCCTTCATGCTCAATCCGCGGACCCAGGAAATCCTCGCGGCTGTGGAGTTCGAAGAGGCCGGGGAGTTCGAAGGGGCTGTTGAGTTCGCTAGGTCGGCGGAGTTCGAAAAGGCACGCCCGTAGGCGGCCTTCCCCGACAGTTTTCCGGTACGGCCGGCGCCTGCCCCCAAATGCAGGCGCCGGCCGTGCCGTGCTGAGCAACCCGTGCCAGACGGATCCGCGGCCGGTGAGCCTACCCGGCCGGCGGTGCTGTGATCATTTCCCCCGAGGGTGACACGAGGAACCAGACCCCGCCAACGCCCTGGCCGTTGATGTCCCCCGCGGCCTGATCCTTGGAGTAGTAGTAGATCGGCATCCCGTTGATGGTCACCTGCATCTTTCCGTCAGCCGTGGGAATGGTTCCGACCTTGCCGGTGACACCGTTAACTGTGGGAGTCGCCGTCGTCGACGTGACAGCGGGCCACGAGGTCAGGCACGCGCCGGTGCAGACGCTGTTCCCGGAATCCTTCGTGTTCTTGGCGAAGAAATAGACGCTCAGTCCCTGGTCGGCCACCACGATCTGGCCCGCCTTGGAGTCGGCCACCGAGAGCACCGCGGCGGACATGGACGACGGCGCGGAACTGGCCGGCGCGCTCGTGGCGGTCTCTGCGGGGGCGGAGGTGGCCGGTGCCGCCGACGTCGGCGTCGTGGTCGTTCCGCCGCCGCAGCCGGACAGGAGGGCGGCCAGAGCGAACGCGGACAAGCCAATGCTGAGATGCTTCTTCATTTGCTGCTCCTAGACTCGAGCCAGCCCAACTCGGAGGCCGGCGCTACGAGATACGACGCCATGGAGAGCGGAATGGTTCATGGCGGAACCGACATGTCCGTGTCGGGCTGTCCTGGGGCACACTGAACTATTGGGCCTGCCCCTACGTCGTAAAGGGGCAGGGCACCAATTTCCGGGAGGTGGACAATGCCGCTGGACGAAGACGTCGTGGCTGCGATCTACCGCGACCACGGAACGGCCCTGAAACGCTTTGTCCTCAGCGTCTCCCGGGATCCTCAGCTCGCCGACGACGTCGTCCAGGAAACGGTGCTGCGGGTCTGGCAGCAGGCGCCGCAGATCACAGGCAGCCTGCGCGGCTACCTGTTCCGGACGGCCCGCAACATCATGATCGACAATTACCGCAAGGCCCAAAGGCGGCCGCAGGAAGCCGGCGACCACGATGTCCAGGCCCTCCCGGAAGGCGGCGTCGGCGCCGGGCGCATCGACGAGCTGCTCAACAAGGTGCTGATGGAAGAGGCGTTGCTGCGGCTCAGCGCGGAACACCGCGAAGTCCTTGTTGCGCTCCACTACCGCCGCTACACAGTCCAGGAGGCATCCGCCCACTTGAAGATCCCCAGCGGCACGGTGAAGTCCCGGGCGTTCTACGCCGTCCGGGCCCTACGGACCATCCTCGACGAAATGGGGGTGCAGCAGTGAACGGGACCGAGCTGCATCACTTCCTCGGCGCGTACCTGCTCGGCGGGCTGGAGCCGGCCGAAGCCGCAGCCTTCGAGCAGCATCTTGCCGTGTGCGCCCACTGCCGCCAGGAGCTGGACGAACTCGCCAGCCTCCCCGCGCTGCTGGACGCGATCCCGGTGTCCGACGCCGTCGCGCTCACCGCCGCGGCGGCGGCCGCCCGGGACCGCGCTCTGGTTCCGCCGGAACCCGAACCTGTCCCAAGCCGGCTCCTGGACGAGCTCGCCGCCCGACGCCGGAAGGTGCGGCGCCGGTGGACGTCGGCGGTGGCCGCGGCGGCCGCCGCATGCCTGGGGCTGGGGATCCTGGCCGGTCCGCTGCTGAACCAACCCGCCAAACCGGACGCGAGCTATTCCGTTGCGGCCAGCAGCGGGTTGGAGGTCACGGTGGGGCTCGTCAGGAAAACCTGGGGCACCGAACTGGCGGTGGACGGCCGCAGCCTGCCCGTCGCCGGGACCCTCTCACTCTGGGTAAAAGACCGTGACGGCGGCGTGGACCGCGCCTGCGCGTGGACGGCCACGCCCACCGGCAGAGTCCGGATCACCGGGGCGACGCCGGTGCAGCTGGCCAGGATCGCCAGTGTCGAGATGCGCGATGAGCAGCAACAGACCGTTGCTGTCATCGCCGTGCCCCAGGGGTAGCCCACTCGCGGGCGCGGCGGTCCCGTCCGGTCCGGGACTTGGAAACCGGCGCGGGCCTACATTTTCGCGAGCTTGGCCCGCACCGCCATGTAGATGCCGTAACAGATCAGGCCTACGCCCACTGCGGCCAGCAAGTACACGCCGAACGGCTGCTCCCGCAGGGCCTTCAGGCTGCCGTCGAGCCCGGTTGATTGTTCGGGGTGCGCCGTCACCGTGGCGATGATGATCAGCAGGCCCACGAGCAGCAGAGCGACGCCCTTCGCGACGTAGCCGACGACGCCGATCACCGTCACAGCGGTGCGCGCCTGCTTCTGGGCCGGCATGCGCAGGTACTTGAGGAAGGACTTCCGAAAGCCGCGGATCGCGTAGACGATCCCCGTGACGGCTACCGCGGCGCCGATGACCACCAGGAGCGCCACGCCGCCCGGAGCCTTCATGAGGTTTACGGTCATATCGGAAGTCGACTCGCGGTTGTTGGAGCCGGCCCCGGTGGCGACCGACGCGAGCGTGAGCGCGAAAAAGGCGTACACCACGGCCTGCAGGGCTGCCTTGAGTTTCTTGCCGACCTTTTTCTTGGTCGGCAGGTGCCCGAAATCGAAAATAGCGTCGGACGCCTGCCAGATGGCCAGCGCCACGCAGGCGGCAAACGACGTCCAGAGCAGCAACGGCCCCGCCGGCTGCCCGGCGAGCTCTTCCACCGCGCCGCTGACATCGGCCTGGCCCTGGCCGCCCATGGCAAGCCGGATCGCGACCAGCCCGATGAGGAAGTGCAGCAACCCCGACACGGCGAACCCGGCCCGCGCTGCGATTTCGAGGGGCTTCGAATTGGTGACGTCCTCGGCGACGTCAGCAGCGTCGTTCAATTCTCGTTTGATGATCGTGTCCTTAGTACTACCCAGCGTGGTTCGTTCCGTAATCGTGCCACGCGAAGCCGCTCAACAAAAGATGCACGCGCGCCGTGGTGCCTAAATTCGGCGGTAGCTGAGGTCGAAGATCAGGCGGCCGGCTTCGTGCGCCTTGTTTTCGAAACTGGTCAGAATACGGCCCTCAAACCGCGGCGCCCACCCGCCGGTCCCGTCGACGCCCTCGTTGGGTCCGGTGTGCTCGGTGCTGACCGGCGCCCGGCCTTCCTTGACCGGTGCTCCGCCCACGCGGGACTCGACGCCGGATTCCCACACCTGGGTCAGGGGGCTGTCCGCGCCGGCGCGCTCGCCCTGGTGCAGGTTCTCGAACTCCGCCGAGCCCGCCATGACCTCGCGGACGTGAACGGCGTAGTTGGACCAGTCGGTCGCGATCCGGAAGATGCCGCCGGGCTTGATGGCCCGGGCGGCGAGATCAGCGAACGCCGGTTGAATGAGGCGGCGCTTGTGATGCCGGGACTTGTGCCATGGATCCGGGAAGAACACCCATAGTTCCGTGACGGAGCCGGCCGGGAGCATGGTTGCGAGCACCTCAGGGGCGTTCGCCTCGACCACCCGCACGTTGCTCAGTCCCCGGCTGTTGATTTTGATCAGCGTGTTGGCCAAGCCGGGGGTGTAAACCTCCACGGCCAGGAAGTCCTTGTCCGGGTTTTGCTCCGCGGCGTGGCAAACGGCGTCGCCCAGTCCGGAGCCGATCTCGACAACCAGCGGAGCCGTGCGGCCGAATTCGGCCTCTGCGTCGAACACATAGTCCGGGTGGACGGAGGTGTTGGCGACATGGCGGGGGACCTCAACCGCCCAACGGTCCGCGTGTTCCTCCCAGGCCGCCTGGCGTCGGCCCTGCAGGCGCGTGCCGCGGCGCACGAAGCTCACCGGGCGGCCCCCATAGGTGCCGAACGAGGCCTGGCTGCCGGGGGTCACGGGGCGCGGCAACTGGCTCTGGTCCGGGACGCCGGACTCCGGGTTTGCCTGCAGGCCGGGGGATTCTGGGGATTCGCTCATCCCTTCCAGAATAGTTGAGTCCGCCGGGCCGGGCCGCCCGGGGACCCCGCGGCCGCCCCCGCGGACCGGCCGCGGAGAAGGGGTTGAGCCGCTGAGGAAGGATTGAAGGGAAGGGGTGAAGACGCGGGGCTGCAAGAATGGGGCGGGTGACCTCAGCTGGGAAAACCGACGAGTTGGACCATTCGGCCGGCGCCGTTCTCCGGGACGGCCCCGCCGGGCCGCCCCGCGCGGCCGGCCGCCGGCAGCTCGCGTATTTGGGGACCTGCCTGGTCCTGATCGGGCTGAACCTCCGCACAGTCTTTTCGAGCTTCGCTGCGGTACTGCCGGAAGTGACGGCCGACGCCGGGCTTCCGGCCTGGGCGGTCATGGTGCTCACCACCGTCCCGGTGACGCTGCTCGGGGTGTTCGCTCCGCTCGCCCCTGGGCTGGCACGCCGGTTCGGGGCCGAACGGGTGCTGCTCGGTGCCATGGCGGTGCTCACCGCCGGGCTGCTGCTGCGGCCCGTGGAACTGCCGGCGGCCGGCCACCTTCCGGCTCTGCTCGCCGGGACCGCCGCGTGCGGGGCCGCGATTTCACTGTGCAACGTGCTGCTGCCGGGCGTGGTCAAGCGCGACTTCCCGCATCGCCTGGGCCTCATGGGCGGCCTCTACACCACCGCGATCTGTGCCTCGGCCGCGCTCGGTGCCGGCTTCACGTTCCCGGTCTTCCGCGCGAGCGGGGAATGGACGGCGGCGCTCTGGTTCTGGGCGCTGCCGGCCGGCGTCGTCCTTCTGCTGTTCCTGCCGCCGGCGCTCCGGGCCCGTCCCGGCGGGGCGGCCCGGCCGGCCGGCGGCGTCAACGTCTGGCGTTCCGCCGTGGCCTGGCAGGTGACCGGGTTCATGGTCCTGCAGGCCATGATGTCCTTCAGCGTCTTCGCCTGGCTGGCGCCGATCCTGCGTGAACGCGGGGTGGACGGCGGCACGGCCGGCCTGATCGTCTCGGCCTCGATTGTGCTGCAGATGCTGGGCTCGCTGTTCGCGCCGGCGCTGGCCACCAGGTTCCGGGACCAGCGTGCCCTCAACACGGCGGTGGCGCTCATGACCGGCGCTGGCTTCGCGCTGAGCATCTTCGGGCCTGTGGAACTCCTGTGGCTGTGGACCGGGCTGCTCGGCCTGGGGCAGGGCAGCCTGACCGCCGCCGCGCTGACGCTGATCATGGTCCGCACCCGGGACGGGCACACCGCGGCCCACCTTTCCGGGATGATGCAGGGCGTGGGCTACGGGATTGGCTCCAGCGGCACGCTCCTGGTCGGCCAGCTGCACCAGTCCACCGGATCCTTTGCAGCGGCGGGTGTGCTGTTCATGCTGGTGGGCTCTCTCGCAGCGGTGTTCGGGTACCGGGCCGGGCGGGACCGCTACATCGGCGACTGACCCTTCCCCCTGCAAAAACGGGATGAGCTATCAGCTGTGGCTGTCCTGAACCCCCTCCAGAACAGCCACAACCGATAGCTCAACCGGACCGGACCGGATCAGAGCGTGAGGTCCTTGCCCTTCGTCTCCGGGATGGTGAAGACGCAGGCCGCGGAGATGGCGAGCAGCAGCACGGCGTACACATTGAACAGCTGCGGCATCTGCACGGTGGTCCCGAGCCACTGCTGCAGATAGGGCGCGGTTCCGCCGAACACTGCCACACAGATCGAGTAGGGCACTCCGACGCCCACGGTGCGGATGCTGGTGGGGAACAGCTCGGCGTAGACGGCCGGGACGATCGCCGCGCTGGCGGCGATGAAGATCAGCATGACGGACATGCTGACGGCCAGCTGCCAGGCGGAATCCTTGAGCAGGGCGGTCATCGGGAAGTGCATGATGCCTGCGCCGATCGCACCGGCCCACAACACTTTCTTGCGTCCGATCCGGTCCGCCAGCTTGCCCCAGAAGGGCAGCGCCGCGATGAACACGATGTTGCCGATCACGCCGGCCCACAGCGCCTCGCCCCGGTCGATCTTCAGGGCGGTGGTGGCGTAGCTGGGGGCGACGACACCCCAGATGTAGTAGATCACGGTCAGGCCGACCGTCAGGCCGATCACCTGGAGGGCCTGCTTGCGGTGGCGGACAATCTGCGGCCAGATCGGAGCGCGCTTCTCCGTCGCGGCCTCACCCTCGAAGACGTCCGTTTCGTGCAGCCGGGACCGCATGATCAGCGCGTAGAGACCCATGGCCGCGCCGATCAGGAACGGGATGCGCCAGCCCCACGCGTTCATGAGTTCGGTGCTCAGCGTCATGTTCAGCACGGCACCGAGCAGGGTTCCGAACAGGATGCCCACGGTGCCGGAGGTGTAGATCAGGGTGGCCCAGAAGCCGCGGTGTTCCTTCGGCGCCATTTCGGACAGGTACGTCTGCGACGACGGCAGCTCGCCGCCGTGGGCCAGGCCCTGGATCAGGCGCGCCACCAGGAGCGTGAGCGATGCCCAGACGCCGACCGCCGCGAACGTCGGCGCGATGCCGATCATCAGGCTGCCCACCGACGCCAGCCCCACGGCCAGGGTCATGGAAGCCTTCCGGCCGATCCGGTCACCGATCCAACCGAACAGGAAGCCGCCGAAAGGGCGGGCAACGAAGCCGACGGCGAAAATCGCCAGCGTGGACAGCACCGCGGACGCCGGATCCGACTTGCTGAAAAGCTGGCTGGCGATGAACGGCGTGAACGTGGCGTAGATCGCCCAGTCATACCATTCGACGGCATTGCCGATGCCGGTGCCGACGAGCGTCTTGCGGGTGGATGTTCGGGTTGCCGCCGGCGTGATCGTGGCTGCAGTCATGGTCTTCTCCCTCGGGGTGCGGGTTAGGAAAGGGCGGAGGCGGCGGCAACAGTGTTGGCCGCGGCAGGTGCGTCGGCGGCCGCGAGTGCGGCAAGCCGTGAGATGGCGAGCTCGGCGTAGAGTGCGGCGCCGTCCGCCAGCACGCCGTCGTCGAACGTGGCGTACGGGGAGTGGTTGAACGCGGAGGTGGCATGGTCGGCGTCCCGGGGGACGGCGCTCAGCCCGATGAACGTGCCGGGGACCTCGGCCAGAACCCTCGAGAAGTCTTCGGAGCCGCTCAGCGGGGTGGCCCAGCGGGAGAGCCTGGAGTCGCCGAACAGGCCGGCAATGACGTTCTCCGCGGTGTGCGTTGCGTCCTCGTCCGTGATGGTCAGCGGGTACTCCTGCTGGTAGTCGACGTCGACGTCCAGGCCGTGCGCCGCCGCGATTCCCTTCAACAGCCGCGGCACGGCGTCCATCATTTTCTGCCGGGCTTCCTCGGAGAAGGTCCTGATGGTGGCCTCGATGCGTGCGGTTTCCGGGATGATGTTGCGCTTCGTGCCGGCCTGGAGGACCCCCACGGAGAGGACTACGGGGTCGAACATGTTGAACTGGCGGGTGATCATGACCTGGAGGGCGGTGACCATCTCGGCGGCCGCCGTGACGGGGTCCTTGGCCGAGTGCGGGGCCGACCCGTGGCCGCCAGCGCCGAGCACGGTGACCACCAGGCCGTCGGAGGAACTCAGCATGACGCCGGGCTTGGTGCAGAACGTGCCGTGCGGTTCCAGGGCGGAAAACACGTGCATGCCGTAGGCGGCGTCCACACGCCGGCCGGCGGCATCCAGCACGCCTTCGCGAATCATGTGGCTCGCGCCGTCGAAGCCCTCCTCGCCGGGCTGGAACATCAGGACGACGTCGCCGGTCAACTGGCGCCGGCGTTCGGCCAGGAGGGTGGCGGCCCCTGCCAGCATGGAGGTGTGCAGGTCGTGGCCGCAGGCGTGCATGGCGCCGTCAATCCTGGACGTGTAGTCCACGCCCGTCTTCTCCTGCACCGGCAGGCCGTCCATGTCAGCGCGCAGCAGCACCGCCGGGCGGGAGCCCCCTTCGGTCCCGGGCCCCTGGCCCCGCAGTACTGCGGTGACGGACGTCGTCTCCTGGCCCAGGGTGATCTCGTAGGGAAGCCCGTCCAAGGCCTTGAGCACCTTCTCCTGGGTGCGGGGCAGCGCCAGGCCAATCTCGGGTTCCCGGTGCAGTTCGTGGCGGAGCCGGGCAAGGTCCGTCTGCATTTCCCGGGCATCTGCGGTGATCGGCACGTGTTCTCCTTGTTTGTCGTTTGTCGTTTGTCGCTGGTCGGAAATCGCCTGGTTGGCGACTGGCTTGTTTTTCGAAGTTCCTTGGTTCACGTCCGGCGGGGACGTCCTGCGTCTATTCTCAAGTGACACAGTTCACACCCGCCCGAAGGCCAGAAAAAATGCACGAATAGACTGTTGCCGCAGGTTTCGTGCATGGATAAAGGGGAAAATGATGGAACTCAGCGAGGACGATCTCGCCCTGATCAACGTCCTGCAGATTGCCCCGCGACTGAGCTGGGCGGATGCGGCCCAGGTGCTGGGCGTGCACGCCACCACCCTGGCCGCCCGGTGGGAGCGGCTGCTGGACTCTGGCGTGTCCTGGATCACCGCCCACCTGATCGGTGACCCCCAGCAAATGTGCCTGGCATTCGTCGCCGTGGACTGCGAAATGCACCGGCGCGAGGAAGTCACCGCCAGGCTCGCCGAGATGCCGGAAATCGTCACCGTGGAGGAGGCAGCCAGCCATCGGGACCTCATGCTGACCGTCATTACGCCCTCCCTGGACGATTTCAGCCTGAAAGTCATCTCGCGGCTGAAGGAGATTGACGGCCTCCTCAAATATCAGACCGCCCTGTGCACCAGGCTGCACGCGAGCGGCGGCTCCTGGCGGCTGAACGTGTTGAGCCGCGCGCAGCAGGCCGCCGTGCGGGCGTTGGCCGGCCCCGAGGCCACCGGGGTTGCCCAGGCTGCCGCCCGGGAAGCGCTGCCGGACAGCCACCTGGCGCTCCTGCCGTTCCTGGCCAGGGACGGGCGGGCCACGGCGGCAGACATTGCCCGCGGCCTGGGCAGGCACCCGGCCACCGTCCAGCGCCAGCTCAACCGTGTGCTCGCCAGCGGCATCCTGTCATTCCGGTGCGAGGTGGCCCAGAAACTCTCCGCTTTCCCCGTGACCTGCCAATGGTTCGTCAACGTCCCGGCCGGGCGGCACGAGGCAGCCGCCGCCGAACTGAGGACCATGCGGAACGTCCGGCTCAGCGCCTCCACCACGGGGCCCACGAATTTCGTGATCATCATGTGGCTGCAGTCCCTGGCGGACGTGATGAACATCGAGGTGGCGCTGCAGCAAAAAGTGCCCGGGATCGAGCTCGTGGAAAGCGTCGTCATGCTGAGCACCGTCAAGCGTGTGGGCTGGATGCTGAACCCGGACTCCAGGGCCAGTGGCGCCGTCGTGGTTCCTGCCCAGGGGTTCGACGAGGCGGACTGACGAGGCGGACCGGCAGCTGATAAGCCCGCCGGCCAGCTGATAAGCCCACAGGCGGGCGGGCTGTGAGGGTCCGGTTGTAAGCTGTGGCACGTGCCCCAGACCGACCCGCCCCCTCACCAGGATTCCCGTCCGAAAGCCGTCCCGGAATCGGCCGGCATCTTCCACCGCAGCTACCTGCTGGTGACCCTGGGCGCCTGCGCACTGGTGTTCCTGGCCGCCTTCGAGTCGCTGGCGGTGACCACCATCATGCCGCTCGTCAGCCGGGAACTGGACGGTGCGGGACTCTACGCCTTGGCCTTCGCCGGGCCGCTCGCCACCGGGGTGATCGGGATGGTGGCCGCGGGCAGCTGGTCGGACCGCAAGGGGCCGGTGGCGCCGCTCCTGGCCGCAGTGGGCATGTTCGTGCTCGGCCTGCTCATCGCCGGTACCGCCGGAACCATGCCGGTCCTCGTGTCCGGGCGGCTGGTGCAGGGACTCGGCGGCGGCGGGCTTACCGTGGCCCTGTACGTGGTGATTGCCCGGGTCTACCCGCCGGTCCTGCATCCGAAAATTTTCGCCGCCTTCTCCGCGGCCTGGGTCATCCCGTCCCTCGTGGGACCGTTCGCGGCCGGCGCCGTGGCCCAGCTGGCCGGCTGGCAGTGGGTCTTTCTCGGCGTGGTCGGACTCGTGGTGCCGGCCCTGCTCCTGACGGCCCCGGCCCTGCGCGGCCTGAACGGCAGCACGGGCGCCGACGGAGATTCCCCGGCCGCTGAGCCGGGCCCCCGCGGCCGTCCGCCGGGAGGCCTTGCCAAGTTGGCGCTGGCGGCACTGGCAGCGCTCGCCGTGCTGGGCCTGAACCTGTCCGCCGCGGTACCGGTCGCCGGCGGGGTGCTGGCGGCGGCCGCCGTCGCCGTCGCGCTCCTGGCCGTCCGTCCCCTCATGCCGCGGGGAACGCTGACCGCCCGGCGCGGCCTGCCGAGCGTGATCCTTACCCGCGGCCTGGCATCCGCGGCGTTTTTCGGCGCCGAGGTCTACCTGCCGTACCTGCTCGTGGAACGCTACGCCTTCGCCCCGACGTTTGCTGGCCTCACGCTCACCGGCGGCGCCATCGCCTGGGCGGCGGCGTCGGCCATCCAGGGCCGGCTGGGGACCCGGCTGGAGCACCGGAGGGCGGTGCGGATCGGATCGGCCCTGGTCCTTGGCGCCGTCGTCCTGGCCCTCGTGACCACGGTGCTGGCCTGGCCGGCCGCGGTCGCGATCGCGGGATGGATCTTCGCCGGGGGCGGCATGGGCCTGATGTATCCGCGGCTGAGCGTCATGACCCTGGCGCTCTCCACCAAGGACACCGAGGGTTTCAACAGTTCGGCGATGTCCATTTCGGATTCCCTCGGCGGTGCCCTGGCCCTCGCCGGCACCGGGATCGTGTTCGCAGCGTTCGCGACGGCGGCGCCGTCGGCGTCGTTTGCCGGAGTGTTCGCGCTGACGGCCGTGATCGGGATCGCCGCCGTGGCCGTCGCGCCGCGCGTCGCCGTCGTCCCGGCCGCCGTCACCAAACGCGCGTAACGGCACAGCACCATGACGCGCACTGCACCATAACAAGCACTGCACCATAACAAGCACTGCACAGGAGCCCCGGCCGGATGATCCGGCCGGGGCTCCTGCGCGTCAGCGCCCCTTTGTTTCAGCGCTCCGTTGCTTCCGCGCGGGGATCAGGCAGACGCGCGGGCTTCCTCCTGCGAGCGGACGGCCTTCCATTCCACAATCCGGGCCTGCTGCAGCGGGGACTTGCGGTTGAAGTGCCAGGCAGCGCCCAGCAGCAGGAACCACACGGGCGCCACGAAGAGTGCCAGCCGGGTGTCGTCGGCCTGCCCCAGGGCCACCAGCATGAACACGAAGAACGCGAGCACGACGTACGGCATGAAGGCGGAGCCGGGCATCTTGAAGGACGACGCCTCGTGCAGGGCCGGCCGGCGGCGGCGGAAGACGATGTAACTGACCAGGATCATGGACCACACAAACATGGTCAGCACGGACGCCACGGACGTGACCACCGTGAACGCGCCGATCACGGAGTCGCCGGAGTAGAGCAGGACCAGGCCGGCCAGCAGGAAGATGCAGGAGAACAGCAGCGCGTTCTGCGGGACTTTGCGGACGCTGAGCTTTCCGAACGCTTTGGGCGCGTTCCCGTCCTGGGCGAGGCCGTAGACCATCCGGGAGGTTGAGTAGATTCCGGAGTTGGCGCTGGAGGCGGCGGAGGTCAGGACCACAAGGTTGATGACCACCGCGGCGATCCCCAGCCCGGCGAGGGTGAACATGCCGATGAACGGGCTGCTGGCGGGGTCGATGGTGCGCCACGGATTGACGGCCATGATGACCACCAGGGCGCCCACGTAGAAGAGGAGGACGCGGACCGGGATGGAGTTGATGGCGCGCGGCAGGTTCTTTTCCGGGTCCTTAGTTTCGGCGGCGGCGGTGCCCACCAGTTCGATTCCGGCGAAAGCGAAGATGGCGATCTGGAAGCCGAGGACGAAGCCGAACATGCCGTGCGGGAACATGCCGCCGTCGTTCCACATGTTGGCGAGGTTGGCTTCCGCGCCGTTCGGGGACGTGAAGTGGGTGGCGATCATGACCGCGCCGGTGACGATCAAGGCCACGATGGCGACCACCTTGATGATGGCAAACCAGAACTCCGCTTCACCGAACGCCTTCACGGTGGGGAGGTTCAGGAGGATCAAGACCACGGGCGTGAGCAGCGCAGGGATCCACAGGGGCGTGCCGGGAGCGAGCTTGTCCACGTAGCCGGAAATGGCGACGATGTCCGCCACCCCGGTGACCACCCAGAAGAACCAGTAGGACCAGCCGGTGAAGAAGCCGGCCCACGGCCCCAGGAGGTCACCGGCGAAGTCGCTGAAGGACTTGTAGTTCAGATTGGAGAGCAGGATCTCGCCCATGGCACGCATCACGAAGAACAGCATGAAGCCGATGATCATGTAGACGAAGATGACGGAGGGCCCGGCGAGCGAGATGGTCTTCCCGGACCCCATGAACAGGCCGGTGCCAATCGCGCCGCCGATGGCGAGCAGCTGGATGTGGCGGTTGCCGAGGGCCCGGGCGAGGTGCGGCTCGCGGTTCCCGGAGTCACCGTTGGCGGAGGCGGCTGTTCCAGTTTGGGCAATGTCAGATTCTGCAGTGGCCGGAGCGGCCGTGGTGGTGCGTTCAGACATGAGGCTTCTTCCTTGTCACAGGCGGTCGCCGGCGGGGGTTCCGCAGTGCGGGCCGCACGGATCCGTCAGAGTGTGACGGAGGTAACAGTTTTGGCGGGTAGATCAAGGTTAGGGCCGGTATTTCGTGGTCCCTGTTGTCGGAGCGGTCCGCGTATGTGGTCCGGCTGGTCGGTGGGGTGCCGCGGCGCTCCCGGCGGGACGAGGCTCCCGGAAGGCGCGGGAACCGGTCCGGGACCCGCATCTATCGCCGGGCCCTAGGGGAAATTGCGACGCCGGCACGCCCGCCCGCCGCGGGGGCTCCGAATCGCATTGGCGCGGATCGCCCGCCCATGGGCGGGTTCGACAGCTGTCGACCATCTTAGCTTCAGTTGTCGTCCGCTGTCTTTTGTCATATTTTGCGCGGCGACGGCAGCGGCGAGCCGCCGAGGGCCGCCGTTCGTTGCAGAGCTCAGCTGCGGCGCAGCCCAGTTGGGCAGTCCAGTTGCGCCCGCTACTCCTTGGCGAAGCCGTCCTTAACCTATAGTGGCGTCCCTGACGGCCCCGATGTCGGCGGCGGCGTCCTTGACGCGGTCGCGGGCCTCCGGCAGCTTGGACCGGGCCTGCTCACGTTGGCCACCGCGCTTGAGGTCCTCATTGCCAGTCACCGTGATGCTCCCTCGACCGATTGCCCGGCAGCCTACTGGGCGGCCAGGCGCGTGGCCCGCAGCACGGCATCCGTGAGGGACACTGCCTCGCCGTCGGGCCCGACGGCGCTGCGACACCGGCTGTCCAGGACCTCGGCACGCCACAGCGGCTCCTCGATCCGGAGTTCCCGGGCAAGGTCCTCGGCCGTGAAGAACTTCTCCGGAGTATGGTGCGCGCCCCACGGTGGCAGTCCGTCGGGGTGATGGCCGACGATCAGCAGCGTCCCGCCGGTCCGCACCGCGGCCGCGGCGAGCTGCAACGCCTGCTGCCACGGCATCTGGGTGGAATGCAGGAACTGGGCCGTGACGAGGTCGAACAACCGGTCCGGGACCCAGGTGGCAAGATCCTGCTGCACCCACTCGATGGCGGCGTCCTGGCCCCGTTCCCGGGCGTGGGCGGCCGCACGCTCCAGGGCGACGGCGGAAACGTCCAGGCCCGTCACGCTCCAACCGCGGGCAGCAAGCCACATCGCGTCCGCGCCCTCGCCGCACCCCAGGTCCAGAGCCTCGCCGACAGGAAGGTCCGCCACCTCGGCGACGAGTTGCGGATTCGGCTCCCCGCTCCACATCCTGGACCGGCTGCTGTACTTTTCATCCCACATCCGGGCTGCGGAACCGGGCGCCGCATCCTCGAGGGCCGCATGCTCGGCGGCGTCATGCTCGTGGCTGTCGCTGCGTCTTGTCATGGTTTCCCCTCATTACGGCGGTTCGCCGTGTTTCGCTGTTTGTTTTCAGGCACGACGGCGGTGACGAACCCTCCCGGCGCGGACCGCCGTCGGGTCTCCCTGCCGAAATTCCTGTGCTCCTCAAGGACCAGTCCGAAGCCCCCGACAAAGTCCGCGGCGCTTTTCCTGGCCGGGGGAGTGTTGTCGATCCCAAAGGTCAGGGGCTCGCCGACGAACCTCGCGGTAGCCCGCGCATACCGCATGTAGGGCGATCCCGAGGTGATCGTTTCCCTCGAAAAGTAGTCGAAGGCCACGATGCTGCCCGGCGCGGTGCCGGCGATCCTGCGCAGCGTCGCCTCGACGGAGGCGCGGTCCAGGTACATGGTCACCGCTTCCCAGAGGAACAGTGCGGGCCGGTTCGGGTCGAAACCGGCAGCGATCAGCTTCTCCATCCAGTCCTCGGTCTCGAAATCTGCGGGTACGTACGTGGCCAGGCGCGTGGAGAGGCCCGCTCTTTCGAGCATCGCGAGTTTGAAAGCCTGGGTCCGGGGCAGGTCGAGTTCAAAGCAGCGCACCCGGTCCCCGGGCGCCAGCCGGAACGCCCGGGTGTCGAATCCCGCCCCGAGGATCACGAGCTGGTCGATGCCGCCGCGGTGCCGTTGAACGGCCGCGTCATAGAGGCTGGTCCGTGCTGTCGGCTGGTGGCGCATCGGTGCCGGCCCCGGGTACGGATAGCGGTAGAGCCTGGGCACGTAGCCCGTGATCAGGTGGGCGGCGAGCGTGGGAGCGGTCTCCATCTGGATGCCAGTCGCGGACACGTTCGGCAGAACGGCCATGAGCCGGGCCGCGGGGACATCCGGCCGTGTCCCCAGACGGTGCTGCATCCAGCGCGTGTAGAGGGATGCGAGCAGCGTGGCCGACGTGCCGGTGCGCCGGCTGTAGGCAAGCATCCCGGGGACGGACGTGATGTAGCCGGCCGCACTCAAGGGAAACAACGCCAGCTGGATGACCCGAAACAGGCCAGCGGAGACTATTCGCGGCATTGCGTCCGACTCCCCTCACGGCCCGCCCGTCGCGGGGCCCTTCCCGCCCACCATGGTCCTCCCGGACGTAACGGCGGTCAATACACCGTCCGGGCTTCCGTCCGGGCGCCGCGCACGCGGACGGACACGTGGAAATCACGCTCCGGAAACCATTCTGAAACCTGCGTCATGAATGCTGGGCACAAGACATTGAACGCTGGGGAAGGGCAATGACCATGGACGTTGACGAAGCACGGCAGATCCGCAGCTCGGCCGAGTTGAACGTGGGGGACGAGATCGAGGCGTGGCACAACGGGAAGCTCTTCCACCGGGGCCTGGTGACCCAGACCGTCACAGGCGTGGACCTGTTCTGGATCCTGGATGCCCGGACGGGGACCCGCCGCCTCATCGACGCCGAGGCGCTCGTGATCCTGCGGCCGGCCGGGCCGGGACCGGCCAAAACGCCGTCACGGGCGGCCGTTAACTCATCCGCTCATGCATCGGCCCAGTCGTCCCACATGCCGCTGTTCCAAGCCCCCAGCATGGCGGGCTAGGGGCCGGGCCGGCCGTCACGGATACGGGACCCGGGCATCCTGGGTGGTAGACTACTAAAACTTGATGTGCAGTGATGCCCACTCTTGATTTGGTTGACCGGCTTCGGTCCATCAGCCGGATCCCTGCCGGATTCCTTCGGGAATCCGCACGCAGGCAGTGGGATTTTTTCATGTGAGAGGCACATCCTGCGTCGATGAACGCGTTCCATTTGGTCCCGGCGGCCGCTTGCTGAAGTTTGGCAACAGCCCGGTTGATCACCTGACTTTTCTTCGGCGAACCCTTGAGCCAACCGGCATCGGGGGCCGATATCCGCACGGATACCGCCTGAAAGACTTTGAAACACATGACTACATTTGCTGCCCTCGGCACGCCCAAAGCACTTGCCGACACCCTGACCGCACAGGGGATCGTGGAGCCCTTCCCGATCCAGGTCAAGACCCTTCCCGACACCCTGTCCGGACGCGACGTCCTGGGCCGCGGCCGCACCGGCTCCGGCAAGACCATCGCATTCGCCATCCCGCTGGTGGCACGACTCGCAGAGCGCGAAGCCAAGCACTTCCGCAAGCCCGGCCGCCCGATGGGCCTGGTCCTGGCTCCCACCCGCGAGCTGGCCACGCAGATCAACGCGACCATCGAGCCGATGGCCAAGGCCATGGGCCTGACCACCACCGTGATCTACGGCGGCATCTCCCAGGCCCGCCAGGAAAAGGCCCTGCGCGCCGGCGTCGACATCGTCATCGCCTGCCCGGGCCGCCTGGAAGACCTGATCCGCCAGCGCATCCTGACCCTCGAAGCAGTCGAGATCACCGTCCTGGACGAGGCCGACCACATGGCCGACCTTGGCTTCCTCCCGGTGGTCAAGAAGCTCATGGACATGACCCCCACCCAGGGCCAGCGCCTGCTGTTCTCCGCCACCCTGGACAACGGCGTGGACAAGATTGTCCAGCGCTACCTGTCCAACCCGCTGACCCACTCCGTGGACGACCCGCAGGCCGCGGTGACCACCATGGAACACCACGTGCTGGTGGTCAACGACCAGACCGTCAAGAAGCAGCTGATCGTCGAGCTCGCCTCCGGCGCCGGCCGCCGCGTGCTCTTCATGCGCACCAAGCACCACGCCCGCAAGCTGGCCAAGACCCTGACCGACGCCGGCATCCCCGCCGTCGATCTGCACGGCAACCTCTCGCAGAACGCCCGTGACCGCAACCTGGCCGAGTTCTCCTCCGGCGATGTCCGCGTCCTGGTGGCCACCGACGTCGCGGCACGCGGCGTCCACGTCGACGACGTCGAACTGGTCATCCACGTGGATCCGCCCACGGAGCACAAGGCGTACCTGCACCGCTCAGGCCGTACGGCCCGCGCCGGTTCCGACGGCACCGTGGTCACGCTGACCCTGCCCGAGCAGCAGTCCGACGTCAAGAAGCTGATGAAGGCTGCCGGCGTCGACGTCAACTTCGAGCGCGTCACCGCCAACTCCCCGCTGGTTGCTGAACTGGTCGGCGAAATGGCCGACAAGATCGATCCGCGCACCCGCGCCGCGCTGCTGGCCGCCAAGGCCGCACAGCACGGCGGCGGTAGCTCCACCGGTGCCAACGCCGAGCGCAAGCGCGCCCGCCGCACCACGCAGGCTGCACCCACTGCGGGTGGCCGTGGTGGCCGTGGCGGACGCGGACGCGTCGGAGCCGAGGCTCCCCGCACCGATCTGCCGCGCGCCGAGCGCCGCGCCGTAGCCTATGAAGGCCAGGCTGCTGCCCGCAACGCTGCCGAGCGCGTTGCGGAGAAGAACGAGGACCGCGCCGAGGCCGAGCGCGCCGAGCGCCGGAATGCGCGTGGCCGCGGCCGCACCACCGCCTACGCGCACCACAACGATGTTCCGGCAGCCGGCGGTCGTGCCGCGGCCGGCCGTGGTTCGGACGGACGCGCCGCCGAGGGACGCAGCGACGCCCGGGGCGCTTCGGCTCCCCGCAGCGGAGCACCCCGCTCCGGTGGCGCACCCCGCACAGGTGGCGCTCCCCGCGCCGGCGCTTCGACCGGCGGCCAGCGCAGCGGACGCCCGGCAACCGGCCAGCGTGCAGCTGCCGGCGCCAAGTCCGCTGGCAGCAAATCCGGTGGCAGCGCTGCTGTCTGGTCTTCCAACACAGGTGGCACCTCGGGCGGATCCTACGCCGGCGGCGGCAATGGCCGTTCCGGTGAAGGACGTCCGGCCCGCGGCTCCGGCCCCCGCCGCGCGTCGGCTCCGGCCTCGAACGAACGCCGCAGCCGCTAATCCCCAACCGCTCCCTAACCTCGCAAGCTCGGTCAGGGAACCCGGCGGTCGTGGCCCCAGCTAACCACCATCGAGTGCTCCGTAACTGCCGTTTAGAGGGTTCATAACGGCAGTTCTGGAGCACTCGATGAGGTTTCAGGCCCTACCAGCCGCGGGCGCGCCACTCTTCCAGGTGCGGCCGTTCCGCGCCGAGGGTGGTGGGCTGGCCGTGTCCCGGGTGCACCACGGTGTCATCCGGATACACCTCGAACAGCCGCTCGCTCACATCGGTGATCAGCTGGGCAAAGCGCGCCGGATCCTTCTGTGTGTTGCCTACCCCGCCGGGGAACAGCGAGTCGCCGGAAAAGATGTGGGCCGGGCCCTCGGGGTCCTGGTACACAAGGGCGATCGAACCCGGTGTGTGGCCGCGCAGATGCACAGCCGTCACGTCGAAGCCGTCGAAGTTGCCGACGTCCCCGTGATCCAGCAGTACATCGACCGGCACCGGCAGCTCCGGGGCATCCTCTGTCCCGGCCGCCGTTTTCACACCGGTGGCTTCAACCAGGCCCCGTAGCGCCCGGACATGGTCCCAGTGCTGGTGGGTGGTGGCAACCAGCGCCAGCTTCGGCGTCGCGGAAGTATCCGCGGCGGCGTCCGCGAGCAGCCCCTGGATGGCGGCCAGATCATCGGCCGCATCGATCAGGAGCTGCGCGCCGGAGGCCTTGGCCGTGAGCAGGTAAACATTGTTGTCCATCTCGCCGACCGAAATCCGGCGGATGGTGATGTCACGTAAAGAGTGAATGAGCGAGTCCATGGGCTTCAGTCTACGGAGCCGCTATTCACGGCCTTGGGACACCCAGTTGGGGTCCGCGGCGCGGGAACCGACGACGGCGTCCGCGGCGGACTCGAGCGTCCTCAGTTGCGCTGCGGTGAAGTCGAGGGCCAGGGCACCCAGGTTTTCGTCGATCCGGTCCGCCTTGCGGGTGCCGGGAATGGGGACCACGGGCAGTCCCAGCTGGCGGCCCCGCGCAAGCAGCCAGGCCAGCGCCACCTGGGCAGGAGTTGCAGCCTGCCCGGCAACGCTCAGTTCCGCAGCGACCGCCTGCACGGCCGCCACCACGCCCTGGTTGGCGCTGGCAGCATCCGCGGCGAACCGCGGGATGTTGCGGCGGAAGTCGTTGCTGCCCAGCGTCGAGGCGTCCACGGTGCCGGTGAGGAATCCCCGGCCCAGCGGCGAATACGGCACAAATCCCACCCCGAGTTCGGCGGCGGCGGGCACCACGTTGCGTTCCACGTCGCGGCTCCAGATGGACCATTCGCTCTGGACCGCGGCGATCGGATGGACGCGGCTGGCGTCGCGCAGCTCCTCGGCCGTCACCTCTGACAGGCCCAGATGCCGCACCTTGCCGGCCTGTACCAGCCCCGCCATGGCCTCCACGGTTTCCACTATCGGAACGCGGAGGTCACGGCGGTGCAGGTAATACAGGTCAATGGTGTCGGTGCCCAGCCGTTGCAGGCTGCGGTCCACGGCCTGCCGCACGTAGGCGGCGTCGCCGCGGATGTCCGTGTAACCGGCCGACGGTGTGCCCACGAGGCCGAACTTGGTGGCCAGCTGGACTTCGCCGCGGCGTTCGTTGAGCAGCCGCGCGATCAGCTCCTCGTTGCTGCCGCCGCCGTAAATGTCCGCCGTGTCGATGAAGCTGACGCCGGCGTCCACCGCGTGATGCAGGGTCCGCAGGGCCTCGGCCGGGTCCACCTCGCCGTAGACAGGGGTCAGGGCCATGCCGCCGAGCCCCAGGGGGCTGACCATAAGGCCGTCGCCGAGCCGGACTGTTGCTGCCGTCATCTTGGTCTCCATTCGCGCACTGAATAGTTCCGTAGGACTTCCGTCCCTGCCAAGAACCCCAGGATGCGCGCGGCTATTCCGGCCCCTGTTATCGGCCGGGCAGACGATTCTCCCCACCTTTGACTGTTGCACGGCCGGCACGACGGCGCGCCGCAGCGGACACGCCGTCGTACTGCCCTAAACGTGGGGAATTTCCGCGGGGGAGGCCGGCCGGACAGCGCTTTGTGCCGGTTCCTTTGCCGGCAGGAGCTTCAGGCCCGCCGCGCAGCCGACGATCCCGGCGATGAACAGCAGCTTGAGCGGACTGGCCGGTTCGACGCCGGTGGCCATCGCCCAGCCGACCGTCAGTGCGGCGCCGATCCCCACCCAGATGGCGTAGGCGGTGCCGAGCGGAATACGCTTCACGGCCAAGCCGAGCCCCACCATGCTGAGGGTGGCCGTCACGGCGAACACGAGGGTCGGCAACGGGCGGGAGAACCCGTCGGACAGGCCCAGTGCCGTGGCCCAGACTGCCTCCAGCACAGCGGAAGCGAGCAGGATCATCCATGACATTGCAGCGGGTTTCACCATGGTCACGCCACCAGCTTCAGCCCGGCGACGCTCGCGGCAATCCCGCCAAGAAGCAGGATCCGTGCCGCGGTCGGGCGCTCAACTTTGGCGGCTATCGCGTAGCCGGACGTCAGGATGACGCCGACCCCCACCCACACGGCGTAGGCCGTTCCGGTTGGGATGGACTGCATGGCGACGGCGAGCCCGCCGGTGCTGGCGAGGACGGAAACGAGGAAGACGAGGGCCGGGACAAGCCGGCGGCGGCCCCTGGCCTGGGCGGTCCGGTGCAGGGCGGCGGCCCAAACGGCCTCCAGCGCCCCGGAAAGAATGAGTATTAGCCACGACATGACAGCTCCTGTGGCCAGTCTTGTCGCGTGCCGGGTACTGAACCGTCGTCCGGAGGCCTGGAAGAGGGCCTTGGCCTCCAAGTTTAGCAAATCGGCATCAGAGCCCGACGGCGTCGCTGCAGAGAATGAACGTGCGCCCCACGGGGTACTGCGCGCACGGCTCGTTCGGCGCGGTCAGGTCGCCGGCGTCGATATCGGACGCCGCCGACACGATGGCCCGGCCGTCGGCATTGGCCAGGGTGGCCCGGCCGCCGATCCGCCGCAGCGCCGCCATGGCTCCGCGTTCCAGGCGCTGAACTGTCACGTCGATGCCCACGATTCCCGCGACCGGGCCGTCCGGGCGGGTAAACACCGGGTGCGTGAAGGTCAGGACGTACTCGTCGGTGCAGAGGAAATCCACGTAAGGCCCGGTGACGTGGGCCCGTCCTGTTTCCACGGGGATCCGGAACCATTCGGCCTTGACGTAGCGGCTGATGGAGTTGGGACTGAAGTTGGCCAGCGCGTCGACGTGCTCCAGATCCGGGCCCTGCCACCAGGCGATATAGCTGCGCTCGGGCCCGAGCAGCCCGGCGTTGGCGATGAACCCCGCGCCGGCCGCGTAGCCGCCGGGCAGCTGCACCAGTTCCTCGACCACCGGACGGATGAGCTTGTCCACGGCCGTGCCCGTGACTTTGCCGGACATGGCGGCCAGCGCGGCCCCGGTATCAGCGGCCCACTCCGTCAGGCGGTGCTCGATGCCGGCGATGGTGGCGTCGAGTTCGGCTGCGGCCAGCCGGGCCGCCTTCCCAACAGCGCCGGGTTCGGCCGGCGCTGCCATGGACGCTGTGGTGGGGCCTGTGGTGGAGGTGGTTTCGGACATCGGTGCTGCCTTAGCTCGAAGGTGCCGGACATTTGCGGGCAAAAGTTGGCCACGATCGTGGCTCCGGAATGCGGGTGCGGTCAATAGCTTTTGGCCTGCTCGGTCAGCAGCCAGTCGGTGGTGGCGGAGATGAGGGCCTTGACCCCCGTTTCGGCGGCCCCGGGATCGTGGGTCTCGATGGCGGCTGCCACGTCCCCGAGGATCACGGCGGTGCGTCCGCGGTAGCCGGTGTCGGCGCAGGGCAGCAGCGTGAGGGTGCCGAGATCTGCCTGCAGCCGGATGAGCTCGCGGGCAAGCCGGGCCGAGCGGGCAATGGCCGCGACTTCCAGCAGGAACTCCGAGAGGGCCAGACGCCAGCTCAGCGAGTCATCGTCCGCTGCGGGGATGAACGAGCGCAGCGTGGCGATGTCGGCGGCGTCGGAGCGGCGGGCCGCCACGCCCGCGCAGGCCGCGGCGATCGCCTGGTAATGCAGCGCGAGGTCCCTGATCTGCAGCCGGCTCAGCTCATGCAGTTGCGCCAGGGCCCGTTCCCGGGAGGGCAGCACGTCGTCGGCGATGAAGCTTCCGCCGCTGCGGCCGCGCGCGGTCCGGATGATTCCCGAGGCACGCAACTGGGAGAGGGCCTCCCGGGCCGTTACCGCGGACACTCCGAGGGCCGCGGCCAGCTCGGTTTCGTTCGGCAGCCGCTGGCCGCTGGTGAGCAGCCCGGTCTCCACGGCCTGTTCGATCCGGCCGCACACTTCATCCACAAGCCCGCGTGATTTGATCGGCGTGAACACCGCCGCCAGGCTCCGGGAGGCGCCCGTGGGCGACAACACCCTTCGGGCCTCCCTTCCCTCCGGCGGTATCCGCCCCGCCCCGGCCGTGCATCCCTGCGGCTTCCGCGGTGCCGCCGCGCGCCGCCCGGGCTGATGACATCCTAATCCGGGCTTTGCCGGAGGGTCTATACACAAAACCTATGGAGTAATAGCATTTGGCCCAGCAGCCCAGTGTGGACTGGATCACATTCGGCTGCGTGGTTCCTGTGGACGATCCGGCAACGGAGTAAGGCGCACCCCATGACCGAAACACTGGCCGCCGGCACCTCGACCGGAAACGAAGAGGTTCCGGCGATCCGTCTGCGTAAGCTCACCAAGGTCTTCGGGGACACCGTCGCGGTAAATGGCGTGGACCTGGACATCCGCCACGGGGAATTCTTCTCCATGCTTGGCCCGTCCGGCTCCGGCAAGACGACGGTCCTGCGCCTGATCGCCGGCTTCGAGCTGCCGACGTCCGGAACTATCGAACTCGAGGGCAAGGACGTCACGGCCATGGCGCCCTTCCAGCGGGACGTCAACACCGTATTTCAGGACTACGCGCTGTTCCCGCACATGTCCCTGGTGGACAACGTCGCCTATGGGCTGCGGGTGCGCGGCATGCCCGGGAACCAGCGGCGGGAGCGGGCCAGGGAAGCCTTGGACACCGTCCAGCTCGGGAAGTTCCTCGGCCGCAAACCCGCCCAGCTCTCCGGCGGCCAGCGGCAGCGCGTTGCCCTGGCCCGGGCGCTGGTGGTCGAGCCCAAGGTCCTCCTCCTGGACGAGCCGCTCGGTGCCCTGGACCTCAAGCTCCGGCAGCAGATGCAGGTCGAACTCAAGGAACTGCAGCGCTCGCTGGGTATCACCTTCATCTTCGTCACCCACGACCAGGAGGAGGCCCTGACCATGAGCGACAGGATCGGCGTGTTCAACAACGGCGGCATCGAACAGATCGGCACCGCGCACGAAATCTACGAGCGCCCGGGCGGCATCTTCGTGGCCAACTTCGTCGGCACCTCCAACATTTTCGACGCCGGCCAGGCCCAGGCCATCTATGGCCGGCCGGAGCCGCTGTGCATCCGTCCCGAGCGGCTGCGCGTCGCCTGGACCGGCGAACCGGAGCGCCGTTCCGGCACCACCTCCCGGCCCGGGACAGTGACGTCGTTCGTATACGTCGGGCACGCCACCCAGGTGCGGGTGCAGCTCGACGGCGGACCCGCCGTCGTCGCGCTCGTTCCGGAAGAGCTGCCCGGCAGCGACACCGATCTGGTGAACGGGCCCGTCACAGTCAGCTGGGACGACGACGCCGTCGTTTGGCTTCCGGTCCCCCGCACTACCTGACGCCGGGCCATGCCGGGCGGGGTTGCCGTCCGTGCCGCGGCGCAGCGTTCCAGTCCAGAGTTTTTCTCCACAGCGAAAGGTACGGATCATGGCACCAGGAACTAAGGCCTCCCTCGTAGTCGGGGTGGTTGCAGCCGCAGCCCTCGCGCTGTCGGCCTGCGGAACCAGCGGCGGATCGGGTTCTGCACAGTCGGCGCAGCCGGTCAAGACCGAGATCGGCACCGGTGAAGGCCAGGTGTCCATCCTCGGATGGCCCGGCTACGTCGAGGATGGCAGCAACGACCCGGCCGTCGACTGGGTGCATCCGTTCGAACAGGAAACCCAGTGCAAGGTCAGCTTCAAGCCGTTCGGCACCTCGGACGAGGCCGTGACGCTCATGCGCACGGGGCAGTACGACGTCATCTCGGCCTCCGGGGATGCATCGCTGCGCCTGATCGCCGGCCAGGACGTGCAACCGGTCAACATGAGCCTGCTGAAGAACTACCCGGACATCTACCCGTTCCTGAAGGACAAAGCCTGGAACACCGTCAACGGCGTCAACTACGGAATGCCCCACGGCTGGGGCGCCAACCTGCTGATGTACTCCACGGACAAGGTCACCCCGGCGCCCGCCTCCTGGAGCGCGGTGTTTGACGACGCCGCCAAGAACACCGGCAAGGTCACGGCCTACGACTCGCCCATCTACATCGCCGATGCCGCCATGTACCTCATGGCCCATAAGCCGGACCTCGGCATCAAGAACCCCTATGCCCTCGACAAGGACCAGCTGACCGCGGCCGTTGACCTGCTCAAGCAGCAGCGCACGCACATCGGCGAGTACTGGAGCGACGTCGTCAAGGAGGTCCAGGCCTTTACGTCCGGGAGCACCGTGGTCGGCACCACCTGGCAGGTGGGGGCCAACATCGCGACGGCAGACGGCGCCAAGGTCGCAACCCTCGTCCCGGACGAGGGCGCCACCGGCTGGTCGGACACCTGGATGATCGGCTCCAAGACCAAGAACCCGAACTGCGCCTACAAGTGGCTCGACTACATCGCCAGCCCCAAAGCGAACGCCCAGGTGGCGGAATACTTTGGCGAATCGCCGGCCAACGCGAAAGCCTGCGAGCTGACCAAGGATCCCAACCACTGCCAGACGTACCACTCAGGTGATGCGGCCTACGCCGACAAGATCTGGTTCTGGACCACACCAGTGGCCGAGTGCCTCGATGGCCGCAAGGACGTCAAGTGCACCGACTACTCGGAATGGACCAAGGCCTGGACAGAAATCAAGGGCTGATTCCGGCTCTGCCGCACCAAACCCGCAATAACGAGCCGGCCCCGGGGGCCGGCAGAGATTAAGGCGAGATGGCACTTCATACGCAACAGCTGCCGCCCGGGGCGCCCGGTGATGCCGGGGCCGTGCCACGGGCGAAAACCAACGCCTTCTCGGCGTTGCTGCACCGCTCGCCCCGGCTGAGGCTGGCGGCCCTGCTCACCGCCCCGGCTGGCTGGCTGGTGCTGGTGTACATCGCCGCTTTGGCGGCACTGCTTATCACCGCGTTCTGGACCGTGGACACCTTCACCGGGGAGGTGTCCACGGTCTGGACCACGGAAAACATCGTCACGGTCCTGACCGATCCGGTGTATCAGCGGATCACCCTGCGGACATTGTGGATCGCCGTGGCGGTCACCGTGATTGACATGATCCTGGCACTGCCCATCGCGTTCTTCATCGCCAAGGTCGCTCCCGCCCGCTGGGAGAAACTGCTCGTGGTGGCCGTGCTGATGCCGCTGTGGGCAAGCTACCTGGTCAAGGCCTACGCCTGGCGGAATGTCCTGTCCGAGGGTGGGCTGCTGGAGTGGCTGGGGACCCCGATCGGACTGTCCTCGCCGGGCTACGGCGAAACCGCCGTCATCCTGACCCTGTCCTACATCTGGCTGCCGTACATGATCCTGCCGATCTACGCGGGCTTTGACCGGGTGCCCGACTCCCTGCTGGAGGCCTCCGGGGACCTGGGCGCGAAGCCGCTCACCACCATGCGCCTGGTCATGCTTCCGCTGCTGGTCCCCTCCATCATCGCGGGCACGATCTTCACGTTCTCCCTGTCCCTGGGCGACTACATCACTGCGCAGATCGTCGGCGGGACCACCCAGATGCTGGGCACCGTGATTTACGCCAACGTCGGAGCGGCCAACAACCTGCCTTTCGCCGCCGCGGTATCGCTCGTGCCGATCGCCATCATCATGTTCTACCTTTTCGTCGTCCGCCGCACCGGCGCCCTGAACAGCCTGTAGTGCGAGGAGCATCATGAGACTTTCCCGTAGCGCCAAGGTGGTCCTGGGCATTGTCACGGCGCTGGTGTTTTTGTTCATCTACACACCGCTGCTGCTGGTGGTGGTGAACTCGTTCAACGCAGACCGGACTTTCGGCTGGCCGCCCAAGGGCTTCACGCTGGAATGGTGGGGCAAGGCCTTTGACTCGCCCGGCGTCAGGGACGCCGTCGTGTCCTCCCTGTGGGTGGCAGTCGTATCGACCATCATTTCGCTGGTGCTGGGGACGCTGCTGGCGATCTCATTGCAGCGCTATGAGTTCTTCGGCCGTGACGTCATCAACCTCCTGGTCATCCTGCCCATCGCGTTGCCCGGGGTTGTCACGGGCATCGCGCTGAACAACATGTTCACCACTATCCTGGGCGTCCCGCTGAGCCTGTGGACGGTGGTGATCGCCCACGCCACGTTCTGCATGGTGACGGTGTTCAATAACGCCATTGCACGGCTCCGCCGCACCAGCGCCGGCCTCGAGGAAGCCTCTGCCGACCTCGGCGCCGGTGTCTTCACCACGTTCGGCCTGGTGACCTTCCCCCAGCTCCGCTCCGCCCTGCTGGCCGGCGGCCTGCTGGCCTTCGCGCTGAGCTTCGACGAGATCATCGTTACCACGTTCACGATCGGGGCCGGCGAGACCACGCTGCCGATCTGGATCCTGCAAAACCTCTTCCGTCCGAACCAGGCGCCCGTGGTCAATGTCGTGGCGGTCGTGCTGATCGTGGTCTCGATCGTCCCGATCTGGCTCGCGCAGCGGCTGTCCGGGGACTCGGTGCGTGTCAGCGGCGCCCGGGTGTAGGCGGACAGCGCTATACGGTGCCCGGTTCCGCAGGGTCGATCGAGATGACAGCCAGGAATCCGCGGCCCAGGATTTCCGGCGTCGCGGTATCGGCGCCGACGACGGCGTCGTAACGGTTCAGCTCGACGCGCTCCGGCGCGGGGGCGACGGCGGCCGGCCCGGTGGGAAGGCTGCCGGCAGTCCCGGGGCTGACGGTTCCCTGCCCCTGCAGGAGGATGCCGATTTGGCCTGCGAACACCGGATGGGCACGTTTCTTGGACAGCTCGATGATCGAGGTGTAGCCCTTGAAGGCGCCGTTGCGGGTGATGACGTTCAGATCCCGGATGTCGCCGGTGGGCAGTGCCCCCGCCGAGTCCGCGTCGCCGGAGAACCGGAACGGCCGGTACTTCTCCAGCGGGTGCTCGGCCCCGTCCACGCTCAGCAGCAGCAAGTCGCCGTCAATCACTGTCAGTACACGGTCCATCCCGGTGTAGGCGGAGAAGGGGCCCGCCTTGGAGACTTCGGCAATGCTGACGCGCCAGTCCCAGGCGTTGTCCTGCCCTGTATCTCGCGGGCCGGTCTGCAGGGCGGTCTGCATGGACGTGGTCCGTGGGTGGCGCGCCACTTCGCGCGTCACCCCGCCGCCGTTGCGCCAGGGGTGGGCTTTGAGCTCGGCATACCGGATGATCTCCATGGCCTCAGCCTATCGGCCCGTTTCCGGGGGCGGCGCCTGCGCCGACGCGGCCGGGACGCCGCCGGGGGCTGCGCACGTCCGTGCCGACGCAAAGTCGGCGGCGGGGGCCCGGCCTTGCTAACGTCGGAGGCAGGAAGCGCCCAGAAGGAGCCCGAATGTTTGTCAAAGTGTGCGGCCTGAGCACCCCGGATGCGGTCCGCGTCGCGGCCGGCGCCGGCGCGGACGCCGTCGGCTTCGTCCTGACCCGCAGCCCCCGGGAGGTCACGCCGGAACAGGTCCGGAACCTCCTCGTCCACGTCCCGGACGGGGTGCCCGCGGTGGGGGTGTTCCGGCACGAACCGGCCGCCGACGCCGTCGCCGTCGCCCGTGAGGCGGCCCTGGTCTGGATCCAGCTCCACGGGGACCGCTCACCCGCCGACGTCCGGACAGTGCACGACGCCGGGATGAAACTGATCAGGGCCGTCACCATGGCCGCCGCGCCGGAGGCCTTCAGCGACTGGGGCGAGGATTTGCTCCTGATCGACGCCGCCGTGCCAGGCTCAGGCGAGGCCTGGGACTACGGCTCGGTCCGGGCCAAGGCCCTGACCGGACGCAAGTGGCTGCTGGCCGGCGGTCTCGATCCTGCCAACGTGGCCCGGGCAGCGGCGGAGGCCGGGGCGTGGGGTGTCGATGTGTCCTCCGGCGTCGAGTCGGCGCGCGGCATCAAGGACTTGGCCAAGATCGGGGATTTCGTGCGGGCGGCCAAGGCGCCTGGATGAGGCTGGGCCGCCCGCGGACCATCTGAAGGCTAGGAGCGTTTGATGACGACGTCATCGATGTATTCGTCGCCCTTTTGCCGGTTGTGCTCGGCCCCGAGCTGTACTTTGCTCAGGCTGCTCCCGAGCATTTGGACGCTCGAGCTGCTGTAGCGCTGCACGCCGTCGAACCATACCTGGATTGTTGACGAATTGCCGTTGGCGGTCACCCGCATGGACACATGGTGCCAGGCGCTCAGAGAGATGCTGCTGGAGACCAGCTTCGTGTAGACAAAGGTGCCACTCGGTGACGTGACCCGGAGCCACAGCTGCCCGTTGCTGTTGTAGCGGTAGATGTCCGCGACTCGGGTGGAGCCGGAGAAGAAACGGAAGTACGGGACGTCATTGCCGGAAACGCCGGCAACGGTGATATTGAACCAGCCGTCTGCGTACGAGGTCTTGGTCCCCGAGGAAAAAGCCGGGGAGGAGAGGTTTGCGAGCGAGCCGGAATCCGTGGTCACGTGCAGCTTGGCTGCATTCGTCCCGGTATGGGGCCGTGAGCTGGATATCGTTGCGGTGCCGGTGCCGGCCACCTGGGGGACGAGGGTGCAAAACCCGCCCTTCTCGAAACTGGTGGCGACTACAGCGGTGCCCGGATAGGAATTTGTCGGGATGGTACCGCAGACTGGGTCCGTTGCGGCCGTAGCTGCCGGGGCGGAACCGAAGACAAGGGACCCGGCTACGAGGATTCCGAGCGTCCCCACCATGCTGAGTGTTCTAAGTTTTCTCATTGAATTACTTTCCGTGTTGGTTCGACTTGTTAATGTGAGTTCGTGCCGGGGCACCGTACGGCCGGCTTCTGTCATACCAGCTGCGCCAGATGCACCAACTGCACGACCGCCGCGACGCCGACTATGGCCAGCAGGGCCGCCGTGGCTATCACCACGGCGCGCGGGAGTGCCTTGTCCGGCTGCAACACGCGGAGCACATCGCAGCTCATGAGTGCCGTCATTGTGGCCAGTCCTGTCAGGAAAATGATCATTTCGCACGCACCAGAGCCCGCTGTGGCCTCTTGAGCTCAACGCCCAGGAAAGCGAGGGTCATGATCGACAGGATGCATACGCCCGCTGGCGGTGACCACAACCGCGCATAGATCATCGCCGTCGCCACGAGGGTGGACATCGTGAGGCTGAAGGCAATTGCGATGGCAATGCTCAGGGGGAGCGCGCCAGCGGCATGGGCCGAACGCGGGGGGGCGAAGCGGAGGAGCAGCACCAGCGCCGTTCCAGGGCCGGCCAGCATCAGCAGGCCGATCACCGCCAGGCGCAGGCCCTCGGGGCCGACAAACGAGAGCGGTATGGCTGCCAGGGCGACGGTTGCCGTCGCATAGCTCACGTAGCTGCGTTCAGTTGCCATTGCTAACTCCTTTGATGTGGAAAATCACGCCGCCTGCGTTTTCATAGATTTTCGTCCAGCCCGGACTCGTGGCGCAGGTGGCGGTAAAACGTTGAAGATCGCCGACTGGAGTCGAACCGCGAAGTTCGGCCGCCTCCCGCTGGCTTTCGGTAACGATGAGGTACGCGCCCGCTTTGTGGGCGATCTGGTTGGCCGCGTCACAGCTGAGCGGCGCGGCGTTGGGAATGGGCTCGGCAGCAAGGAGCGCCCGGTAGTCATAGTCCGCGTAGTGCTGATATCTCCACGGGGTGTTGCGCACTGCCTCAATGAGGACGGCGCCGGTGGGAGCAGTCGAGTAGAGGCGGTTCACTAAGGCGATTTCGTCGTTGTTGAAGCTCTCCATCCCGTCATTCCCGTATCGGGATACGACCGTGGCCGTAGCCAGTACCGCACCCATGAGCAGCAGCCCAAGGGCTCGGCGCACGTTCAGCCCGGAATTACTCTCAGACATCAGTGGCAGCACCGCCAGACAGACAGCAAACGGAAGGCTGAAGAGGTACAAGCGCAGAAGTAGCTCGCCGCCATATGGCTGGAGCGGAATCAGCACCAGCGGCGCCAGCGCTGCGGCCGCGGCGGCCAACCACGGTACCTTCCGCCGGTAGCCCACTATGGCGCCGGCAACGGCGAGAATCCAGACTAGGGCGACCTCGGCGATGCGCGTGTAGACAACCAGCACATGGGCGTCGCTGCCTGAGACCCTGGTGCTCAGCGCACCGACGCTGTTCGCACCAATGTCACCAATGGAGCCAATCAGTTGGCCGAAGTGCCCCGCCAAGAATGTTGAGGCCGCAAAGAGCAGCCAGCCTACCGGCAGGACCACGGCCAGGACGGGCAAGAAGCGCAGCCGGAGATGACCGGTCAGCAGAAGCGCAGCCAAGATGGGGATCACGGCGAAGGGGCTGAGCTGATGTGAAGCCGTCATTGCAAGCAGGAACAGCCCGCAGACCACCACAAGCACCGCGGTGTCTGTCGGGATCGGTTCCACGGCGCCGTAACCGGGCACCGAGCTGTCGAGCTTCCTGACATTGCGGGTAAGCCACCGGGAGAACCTGGTGCGCTCCGTGGGCCAGGCCCATCCGCCGAAGACGCTAAGCAGGCAGGCGACCAGGGTGAGAAGGAGCACGAACGAATGCGCCTGCGGCGACAGATAGTCCTGTCCAATCCAGCTGGCCAGGTAGAAGATCCAGACAGCCGCCCATGCCTGGCGCGGATTTGCCGTCAACCGCCGGGCCAAGGCCAGCAGCGGCGCGAGCAAGAGGAAGTTGATCCCCATCGGCGCCCAAGTTGCGATGCCAAACAGGTCCTTCACCCCGGTGGCTCCGGAGAACATTCCCAGCATGCTGAAGAATCCGGGCCAGTCAAAGTACGCGTCCAGGGTCGGATCTAGCTGGCCCGATTGGGCAATGGTGTCGGCAATGCCGAGATGTCGGAAGCTGGCCTCGAGTCGGGGCAGGCCATGGATGATGGGGTCAGCTCCCGCGAGGATTACTACTGTCACCAGAAGCTGCCACGTCAAAAGTACCGGGACCAAACGGCGGAGGCTTAACGAACCGACAAATGCGGCCAGGCTGAGCCCGAGCGCCACGAAATAGGCCGGGGGGAGGACGCCAATGAGTCCGGCCCCGCCGATCAGAAGGGGATCGACCTGGGTCATGCTCCAGACGCCGAGGGCGAGTGCGGCCGCGGCCGCTGCGGCCAGGGCACCGATGTGCCACGACGGCGTCAGCCCGAGGTTGCGGTGAGTGGGCGGTTTGACACCGCCGACGTGCGCATGGGCGTGCGCGTCATGCCGATGGCCGGTGTGCACGGGGAGGCTAGTTGCCGTTTCGTGTGTCATCTTCTCTCGATTCAGGTCGGCTGGTGTCGCGCTGAAGGAATCTCGCTTGCGGTGGCCGCGGGTTTCACTCGGGTCAGGGTGAACAGCCGCCAAGCGGCAATCAACGAAGCTGTTGCTTGGGCGACGGCCCAGAGGACGGAGACTCCGGTGAGGCCATATTGCTGGGCCACGGCCGCGGCGGGTGCCACGACCAGGACGGCAGCTAAAGTGGCGACGATAGTAGATTCGAAAAGCCGCCCTTGGGCCCGGCACAGCCCGTAGTAGACCTGTGTCACGCAACTCAGGAGGAGTGCCGGGACGAGTACAGGGATGAGGACCCACGCGGACGCGTACTGCGGCCCGAGGAAGCCCAGAACCAAGGGGCCGGCCAGCATCAGTATCAGCCCTGCCACGAGCGTCAGCAGGAAGCTGGCGCGCAACGCGGAGGCGAGGAGGCCCGGCCGCGCCCGCGTTCCCGCGAGTGCCGTTTGCAGGGTAAACCCGGCGGACTGCGGCACGAAGAACACCGCGGAGGCCATCATCCACACCACGTACCAAGCGGCAGTCGGCGCCGGGCCCAGGGTAGCTGCAACGATGAGCGGGAGCAGGTAGCCGGGCGCGCGGTCGGCGAGCGTGAGGGCGTGGTTGGGAAGCCCCGGCTTCAGGAGATTTAGGGCCGGACGAAGCCGGACGCCATGCTTCCAGTCGGGGGACACGTGGGCCCGGGCCAGCTGGCGCAGCCCTACGAGGACGCTGGCCAAGGCGCCGGCGGCAACGGCGCCCACAATCACCGCAAGGTCACGGAGTCCAACGGCCAACACGGCAGCCAGGAAGAGGAGCTGCACGAGGGACTGTGCGAGGCTTCTGACCAGCGTGCGGTCGGCCCGTTCCTGGGCTACGCCCACGTGGTCGAGCTGGTAGGCGCTGGCGGCGAGCAGCGCCGTGGCCAGGAAAAGAACGGTGACCAGGGGGTCGGCCCAGGCGTCGCCCACGCCCGTGCCGAGCCACGAGGTGACGGCAACCAGCAGGCCCGCGCCCAGTACGGAACACGTTGCCACGGTAAGCAGGCCGGTGGCGATGAGGCGCCGGCCGCCGTCAGTTTCCGCGGGCAGCAGTGTCAGCGTGGCGGGCCCGACGCCGAGCATCCCCAGCTGCACGGTCAGGAGCGCAGCTGCGACCACCGCGGACCCAAGACCTATTTGCTCCGGCGGGAGCACGAGGGCCGCGAGTGCCCAGAACAGGAAGCCCGTCACCATGGGGGCGATCCTCGCGGCGGCCAGCCAGGCCGCGTTCCCGCCGACCGAGATTTGTTTGTGTGCCGGCCGCAGGAGCTCGCCGGCCATGGCGCGATAGTTGTAGAGCAGAAAGCCCATCCAGTACGGCAGGAAGCGGGGTGCGCGGACCAGAGACAGGCCCACGCCCCGCACAGTGGCCAGGAAGGGCAGCATCACCAGCCAGCCGGCGCGGCCTGTGTGCTTGCGGACGGTCCGGGCCATCCCGGCCCCATCCTGGAGCCACTGGTCGCGGGCGTAGTCGAACGTATCGTCGAACCGGTGCCTGACCACAACGGAATCGGAGACGCCGAGCCGGTACCCTGCCTGCTCCAGACGGATCCTCAGTTCCACATCTTCGCCGGAGCGGAAGTCGTCGTCGAACCCGACATCTAGCAGTACGTCGCGGCGCATCAGCGTGGCGCTGACGCCAAACCACTTGCGCACCCGGCTGTGATTATGGTGCCAGGCCAACGCAGCACCCCAGTAACCGGGGCCATCGGCTTCACTGGCCAGCCCGAATTGCAGGCCGTCATAACCACCGGCCTCGAATTCGGTCAGCAGCCGGGGCAGACTGTTCGACGGAAGGACGACGTCAGCGTCGATCAGTGCCACTACTTCACCGGTGGCGCTCCGGGCGCCGAGCATCCGTGCGGCAGGCAGGCCGCGTCCCTCATCGGAGATGACAGTTGCGCCGCAGTCGCGGGCGATTTCGGCAGTGTCATCCGTCGAGCAGCCATCGACCACGATCATTTCGTACGGGTGTTGGCTGCGGATCGACTCCAAACACTCGCCCAGCCAGGCTGCGGCATTGCGCGCCGGAACGACAACCGACACCTTCAGATCGCTCACGTGGCCTCGCCTCACTCGTCCAGTTTTGAACGAACCAGATTCGCGATGAAGTCAGAGGCCTGGTCCGCTGACCAGGCGGCGGGCAGCCGGAGCAGCCAGCAGGGAACGTCCTCCAGGGCCCGGCGCACCACGGCCGCCTTCTGGCCAAAATGCTCCTCCAGGGGGACGAGGCTGGTGGCGCCGAGGGCCTCGACAAGGCGCCGCGAGACCATTGGCAGTTCCGAATGGAAGTTGCCGACGACCCGGGACGTCATCCACTCGGCGCTGCGTGCCTCCAGCCGCGCGTCCGCGCCGTCGAAGCGCTCGAGGAAGATGGCCAGCTGTGCCGGCGCCGCGGAGGAGATCCGCTGCGCCCCGAAAACGTGCTCCGGCTGCACCATGCGGTGTTCGGGGGACCAGCGCCGGGTGAACGCGGCTGTTTTCGGATAGCGGACAATGACCGGATGGACCGCCGTTGCCAGATTGGCGACGGGCGTCGTCAGCCATCCTGGGGCCAGGGGCTTGCGCGTTCCCCGGAACATGTCCGGGTAGATGGCGCGGTGGTGGGGCTTTATGAACATCGGTTTGGCATAGCCCATGAGCATTCCGCCGGCGCCCATGAAGGCCCAGTCGTCGGCCATGAACCGAACGTCGGGCATGGCCACCAGCTTCGCCACCGTACTGGTCTTTCCAACCCCGCCCCAGGCCGGCAGGAGAACCCCCGAGCCGCGGAAGTCCACCACGGCGGCATGGATCATCGCCGTCTCCTCCCGGACGCACAGCCGGTCCAGCAGCGGAATCACAGAGGTCAGGAGCTCGCCGGCGCCTTCGATCCTGTAGCCGTCCTTCGTTTCGATGATCTGGACGCGGTCCGCCGGAATATAGAGGGACTCCCCGGTGAACCGGTAGGCATCCTCCGCGTGCGACTGGCTGGAAACCGGCGATATCTTGGCACCGATGGTGATGCGCCGCGGCGCGGTGGACATCCCCAGGAACGGGGCGAGCATGTCCCTCAGTTGCGGTTCCCCCGGCGTTCCCGCCTCCACGTCGATGCCCACGATCCCGTGGACATCGAAGGAGGCTCCGGTAGAGGCGCCAATGGGCTGTTTCACGTCGCGCTCAGGTTGGCTCATGATCCAAGCTTTCTGGGGTCGGGTTCCTGCGGTCAGGTGGTTCCGGGTGCAGGGCCTGCCCCGGACGGTTTACGGGGAAGGGCGTTGCGCGGTTCATTTGACTTCCCGCCACGGCTCTTCCGGCGACACCGCGGCCGCTTTGGCCGGCGATGGCGCCGCAGGCAGGCGGCGGCCGCGCACGTAGCCGGTCGCGGTGGACGCCAGCACGGCGATGATGGCCGCTGCCCGGCCGAGCCCGGCACGGTCCCCGCCGCCGAGCCAGCCGCGGATTCCGGCAAACACTGCACGTGGGAGGACCTGCCGGACGTAGCGCCGTTCGGGGCCAAGCGCCCGTTTGTGGCCGACCACCCTGCTGACCTGCGCCTTGGAAATCCCTTCGCCCCAGGAACGGGCCAGCATGTAGCGCAGCGTGCCGCGCTCGGCCGGAACGTGGTGATGCACCAGGGCCGCCGGCTCATAGACCACCCGGGATCCGGGAGCTCCGATCACCGCGCGGATGCACAGTTCGGTCTCTTCGCAGCCCAGCGGGACGGCGTCCTGGCGGCCCAGGGCTGTGTTGAAACCGCCAACCCTTTCCAGGACATTGGCGCGGAAGGACATGTTCGCGCCAATGACGTTGCGGACCTCAGTGGCGACTTTGGGCATGCCGCGGTACGTGCAGCCGACAATCCAGTCGAGTTCGCTGGCGAAGTGGCCCGGCCGTCCTGCCTCCCAGAGAGGTTCCACCCGACCTCCGACAGCCAGAACGTCGGGGTCGTCGTACATCGCCGCGAGCCGCTCGAGCCAGTCCGGTTCGGCTTCGGCATCGTCATCGAGGAAGGCCACGATCTCTGCCTTGGCGATGCCCGCCCCGGTGTTGCGCGCGCCGGAGAGACCTTTGGGTCCGCTGTTCTCGACGATTACGGCGTCCGGGACGGTAAAGATCAGGCGCTTGTACAAGTCCACGTTGTAGTCCACGACGACAATCGTCTGCTTGGGCGGGACGGTCTGGGTGCGGACCGAGTCCAGGGCGCCGATCAGCCGGTCCCACCGGTCCTCGGAGTAGGAGCAGATGACCACGGATACTTCCGGAAGGCTGGAGTTCTCGGACATCCTATTCGCCTGCCCGTACGCCCAGGACGCTGCTGGGATCGGTGGGAACGTGCGGGAAGACCTCGTTGGGGTATTTGTATTTGACCCGACGCAGGGCTTCGGGGCGGGCGCCGGCGGTCGGGGCTTCCCAGCTGACGCGCTCGCGGGCGAGGGTGCGGAGGACCCGCCAGCCGTCCCGGAAGGTATGCAGGTTTGACTGCCCGGAGATGCGTGACAGTTCGTGGCTGGGTACCTCGGCAATGCGCAGGCCCGCCCTTGAGGCCCGGACAATCAGTTCAGTTTCGATCTCGAACCCGTCCGACTCCAGCTCCAGAATGTCAACGCATTCGCGGCGCAGGGCGATGTAGCCGTAGCAAAGGTCCGAGTAGTCGCTGTGGAGGACAGTGTTGGCGAGCCGGGTGAGCATCTTGTTTCCGCCGCTGCGCAGCCATGTGAGGTCGTCTGAGCCGCCGCCCGTCACATAGCGGGAGCCTTTGACGAAGTCGTATTCGTGCTGGAGCGGAGTCACCAGCCAGCCGATCTCCTGGGGGTCCATACTGCCGTCGCCGTCGAGCATGACGATGATGTCGCCGGAGGCAGCGGCGAATCCGGCCCGCACGGCGTTTCCTTTGCCAGGGCGGGGCTCTGCAACCACCACGACGTCCAGGCGCAAGGCCCTGGCCACTTCCACTGTGCCGTCCAGGGAACGGCCGTCAACAATTACTACCTCATCCACATAGGAGGGCATACGCCGCAGCACCCACGGCAGATTCATTGCCTCGTTCAATGTGGGGATCACCACGCTGACCGAGGGATTTGCCGGTGGGGGCGTCGTTTGGGGGCGCACGTTCGGCTTGAGATTCGGGATGGACACTGGCCTCACCACTCAATGACGTATTCTGCTCGTCGCAACTACAGCGCTTTCCGACTCCTCCGACCGGAAAATAGACCCAATGCTTACGCTGTTCGGTTGTCGACAACTTAGTGATATACCCCAGGCTTAAAGTTTGGTTTCGCCACCTTGCATTAACCTTGGATTAACTGGATCTTTCAACCAAATTTGAGGCAAAACTGTTGATGGGCGGTTGCCTACATGCGACACTGGCCCGATGCGGACACCCGTTAATTGGGGGCGCGTGCCGGCAGGACGCCGGCGTCTCCTGACTCTCATGACCATGGCGGTTCCCGCCATGGTCATGGTCTTGGCCCTGGCGGCGTGCGGCACGGATGCCGCTCCACGGGGCGAGCGGCCGCTGTTCACGTCCATTTCGGCGTCGCCGGCCGGACCGTCAGGCGCCCCGGGCGCCGGCACCACGGACTCTGGCTCCGCTTCGGGGGCACCGATGGGAGTCCCGGAGGGTGGTGACGCTACAGGGGCCGCCCCGGCAACGAAGAGTCCGCCGGCACTCCAATCCGCACCTGGCTCGGCCCCGATTCCGGTCCGGACCACGGACACGACTATGACGGGTGACCTGCCCGGGTGGAAGCAGGTTTTTGTCGAGGACTTCTCCGCTGGCGACGTCCCGCTGGGCCGATTCCCGGGCCCGCTTTACAGCGCACGGTGGAGTGCCGGCTACAAGGACGGGACTCCGGACACTGCCGGCCAACGCAGCGGCGGCAAGTCCGGCTACTACCCGTCCAAGGTGCTTAGCGTCCGCAACGGCTCGCTGGATTGGTACCTGCACTCGGAAAACGGGATCTCGATGGGGGCCGCGCCGACGCCCAAGATCCCCAACGCCAGCTCCAATCCACCGCGTGCCAATAGCCTCCTCCACGGCCGGTACTCGGTCCGCTACCGGGCTGATGCACTGCCCGGGTTCAAAACGGCATGGCTACTGTGGCCGGACAGCGGCGTCTGGCCCCGGGACGGCGAGGTGGACTTCCCCGAAGGAGACCTGGCCAAAATTATTTACGGCGCCGTCCACTATGACCGGAACGGCAAGGATGCTTGGGAGAAGCTCGACTCCGACCAATACGTCACTTCGTGGCATGTGGCCACGATGGAATGGAGCCCGGGGAAGGTCGAGTTCTTCCTTGACGGGCGGTCCCTGGGCGTCAGCACTAAGGCCCCGACGTCGCCCATGCACCTGATCCTGCAGACTGAGTCCTGCCTCACCGGCTGTCCGGCCCCGGCGGCCCAGGGGCACGTCTTGCTGGATTGGATCAGCATCTGGGTGCCGGCTTGAGGCGTTAGGAAGCGGACGTAGTCGGAAGGCCGGCGGGTCACCGGCCTTCCGGCTCCTGGCGGCGAATCACTACCGGCGGAGGGTAAAGGAATCCGAGAAGCTGTAGCCGTCGGCGGGAATGAACCGGGCGGCAAGTTCATCCGCCGTCGCCATGACATCCAGGGTCCCAAAAGCCGGGTCCTGGTTCCTCCCGGATGTGCTGGCGAAGTAGCGCATCTCCGGGTCCTCGGACCGGACGTTGTAGAGTCCGACGCCGCCAACGCCGATGGTGGCGAACACGGTCCCCGAGCCCTGGGCCATGGCGTCATCGGTATCGGCCAGGCATGCGGAGGCGAAGGTCGCGGGAACGAGTTCCGCGCAGCCTCCGCCCGTGGCCAGTTGATGCGTCCGCTGATAGACGTGGTCGTGGCCGGACAGGACCAGGTCCACCTGCTTTTCGATCAGCATGTTCGTGAAGTCCTGCCCCGCCTGGCAGTCGTAGTTGCCGACGCTCAGGCACGGGGTATGCATGCCCACCACCGTCCAGGGGATGTTCTGCGATTTGGCCTCGTCGATGGCGTCCGCGGTCCAGCGCCAGCGTTCGCTGTCCCTTGAGTAGTCCAGCGGCTCCCCGCCCCGGAAATCGATGCCGGGGGAAACCATGATGAAGCGGACAACCGGATTCTGCTCGGGGACATCGAGGCGCCATTGGACGCCGTATTCGCCCTGGAGGCCAGGCATCCTGTTGGGCAGGCACCGGACATACTTCTCGATGTCGCCATCCCGGCCGTCACTCTCGTGGTTTCCGGTCACCAACTGGTACGGGAAGTTCTCGCCGAGACGCGCGGTGACCATGTCGCAGAACTCCTGTTCGAGCCCGGCCTTGTATGCGAAGTCGCCCAGGGCCAGGTTCAGGTGGGGATTGAGGCCGGCAACGGCGTCGAGCACTTTCTTGGCGCCCGAGCCTACGCCGATGTCACCCTGGGCGGTGAAGTGCACGGGCCCCCCGGCCGACGGCGCGGCAGACGACGACGGCGGTGGGGGCGACGGCACGGGGGACGAGGGTGTGCCGGGGCTCGGGCGCGGTGCGGGTTCCGGCGGACCGGGCTGGCAGGCGGAAAGCAACAGACCCAGGCTCAGCAAGCAAGCGCAGATACCCGCCTTGCCACGTTTCCCCAGGGACCTGGCCACGATTCCTCACATCATTTGGTTGATCAGGACTGTGTGAATAGTTCTGCGAAATTCGGTGATTGCCCGGCATTTATAGGCCAGAGTAACCCGCCCGTGGAGCGAAGGCCAGAGAACGCGTCGGCCCCGGACCGCTGGATCCGCCGCCGGAAATCCCGCCGCCGCCGCGCGACGCAGCCGCCCGGCGTGGCCGCTGGCGTGTCGCGTGCCGCGTGTCCCGCCTCAGGGCCGGTGGGACCTAGCCCGGGACGGGCTTCCTCGTTAGCATGCAGAGTGGGGAATACCCCGACCGCCCCGGCGGGACAGGCCCGCCACCGCTCGAAGGAGACCGTTGTGACTCTGCCCGAAGGTTTGACCCCCGGAGTGTGGACATTGGACATGTCCCACAGCGAAATAGGTTTCAGCGTCCGCCACGCGGGCATCAGCAAGGTCCGCGGCCGGTTCAACGAGGCCTCCGCCGAGGCAAGGGTGCGCGAGTCGCTGGCGGACGCAAGCCTGCACGCCACGGTCAAGACCGCCAGCTTCGATTCGGGCGACGCCAACCGCGACGGCCACGTCCGCGGCCCGGACTTCTTCGACGTTGAGCAGTTCCCCGACATGACTTTTCGGGCCACCGGGATCCGGGGTGAGGGGGAAGACTATGTGCTGACCGGCGAGCTCACAATCCGTGGCGTCACCAAGCCGGTGGAGCTCGAAGTCGAGTACACCGGCGTAGCGGTGGACCCCTTCGGCGCCACCCGGGCCGGATTCAGTGCCGAGGCGGACATCAGCCGGAAGGAGTTCGGCCTGACGTGGAACGCCGCCCTTGAAGCGGGCGGCCTGCTGGTCAGCGACAAGGTCAAGATCAACGTTGAGGCCGCCATGGTCAAACAGGCCGATACCTAAGCACCGACGAGGCGGGCCCAACCCGGCCGGGCACCCGTGGACCGGGCTCGTGGAAACCTGTCCGGGGTTGGGCGCGAAAGTCAGGGATCTTTCCGGGTAAACCACTGATCCGAATGTCACTCCTACGGGCGAGAATTAATCCATGAAGACACTCTTGAACATCATCTGGCTGCTCTTCGGCGGCCTGTGGCTTGCCTTGGGATATTTCCTGGCCGGCGTCGTCTGCTGCCTGCTGGTCGTCACCATTCCGTGGGGCCTGGCCTCGTTCCGCATCGCGTCCTATGCCTTGTGGCCGTTCGGCCGAATGGTGGTGGACAAGCCCGGCGGCAACGGCATATTCACCCTGGTGGGAAATGTCATCTGGCTGCTTGTGGCCGGGATCTGGATCGCGATCGCACACGTCGTTACGGCCTTCGCCATGGCCATCACGATTATCGGCATTCCGCTGGCGATCGCCAATCTCAAGCTCATACCCATCTCGCTGATGCCGCTCGGCAAACAAATCATCCCGAGCAACACCCCGTATGTGACCGCCTACAGCCCCGGCCGGCGCTAGGCGGCGGCAGCGCAGCCAGCAGGCCGGGGCACTTCGCCCGTCAGTTCAAGCAATCCGAAGGAGAGGACCATGAGCCAACCGGCATCCGGCGACACGGACCTCATGCTGGTCATTGTCCGCGAGTTCAGGGCGCCGATCCAGGGTGTGTGGTCGGCTCTGACGGACCCGGACCAGGCTCCGCAGTGGTGGGGTCCGCGCGGCTTCCACGTCCCGCGCGAGAGCGTCGACGCGGACCTCGAAGTTGGCGGCCTGTACCGCGCCTGCATGATCCAGGACAGTACCGGGCAGCAATTCTGGTGGAGCGGGGTGCATACCGATGTCGAGCCGCCGCACCTGTTCGTGTTCACCCATGCCTGGGACAGGCCGGACGGCACCCGCGGCTTCGAGACCGAGGTGACGATCCGGTTGGAGGAGATCGACGGCGGCACGCAGATGACCTTCACCCAGGGGCCGTTCGACTCCGCGGAAAGCCGCGACCGCCATGGGGAAGGGTGGCGCGAGTCCTTCGACCGGCTGGCGAATCACCTCAGCGTGGCTGCCTGAGCCGCCGGCCTCCGGCGGGAGGCCGGGACACGGCTCACGCGAGTTCGCCCTGCAGGTTCCGGCGGGCCGCGTCCAGCCACAGTGTCCGGCCACGGTCGGTGTGGAAGAGCGGATCGAGCTGCAGCAGCTGGCGGACGACGGCGGCGCGGCCGGCGGCGAAGTCGGCGTCGCCGATGTGGGCGAAATCTTCCCTCACGGCGGCGAGGTAGCGGGCGTAGGCCTCCGGTTCCCCTCCGAGGACGGAGAGGTCGGCGTCGCTGAGCAGGGCGCCGTCGTCGTCTCCGGGCTCCGGGCAGTGGTCGGCCGTCAGCAGCACCAGCCGCACCACTTCGTCCACCTCGGCGGCCGGGAGACCGGCATGCCTGAGCCGGTCGTCGGCCAGCCGCGCCGACTCTTCCTCGTCCTGGCCCGCAACGCCGCGGTACACGGCGTCGTGGAACCAGGCGGCCAGCAGCACGGTGCGGGGCGGATCGGCCGGATCGCACAGCAGGTCCAGGGCTTCCAGCACCGCCAGCAGATGGGTGCGGCCATGGTACTTCCGGTGTTCCTCGCCCCAGCGGTCCAGCAGGTCCAGGAAGAGGGCGTCGTGGCCCGGCAACGCCTCGTTCCAGCGGTTCAGGAGCGGGACCCGGAGGGCCTTGCCGCGCCGTCGTGCCGGGATCCGCAACCCGCTGGCGATCAGCTTTCGGACGAGGACCCGGCCCTCCACAGCAATGGCGCCGGCCGCCACCAGGGCCTCGTACCGGGCCTCGGCGACGTCGTAGTGGTCGCCGTCGAACGCTCGCCCGGGGATGCCGGCGGCTGCGGCGAAGGCGTGCAGTTCCGCCAGCGACGTGTCCGAGACCAGGTGGGAAAAGTGGGTTCCGTGGGCAGGCCAGAGTGGCGGATCGACGTAGACGGCCATGGTGGCAGTCTAGCCCCGACCCCGGACACGCGCGGCCCGGACTGCGGGCACCGGGCCGGCGCCGCCGTCGGGGTCATGCCGCGACGGCGGGTCGGATGTTCTGGTTGCCGCGGAACACGTTCCCGGGATCAAACTCGCGTTTCACTTCTGCCAGCCGGTTGTAGTTTTCGTCGCCGTAGGCCGCGCGGATCCGGGCCTGGCCTTCGTCGCCGATGAAGTTCAGCCAGACGCCCCCGGTCGCGTAGGGGGAGATGTCCTTGCGGAAGCGTTTGACCCATGCCTTCGCGTCCTGCCCGCCCTGCGGGGTGTCGCCCAGGCCGAACGGGTGACTCACCCAGTTGGCGGTCCGGTTCAGCAGCGGGGTGGCCGCGGCGGCCGGCCCGTTCACCGCCCCGCCCCAATGGGCGATCAGTTGCTGGGAGCTTGGTCCCGGGAGGTTCCGGGCCGAGTCGATGATGACGTCCAGGGCGTCGTCGGAGAGATCGTCGTGATAGTCCGCGCTCCAGTAGTTGTACTTGCCCGGCGGGTCGTCCAGGGAGCACTGGAAGTCCGCGTAGCCGGTATCTTCCACCAGGTCCACAACAGGGCCCAGTTCCCGGTATGCCTTGGCATGTTCTTTGCCTTCCCCGGCATCCCCGGCGAAGACATACACGACGTACACCGCCATCTTGCCCACCATGGCCGCGGGCACGAAGGGTTCCGCCGGTGCAATCCCGTAGATGAGGGTGGCGGACTCTTCGTTGGGAGCCGCGGAGGCCAGATCCCGGTATCCGCGGCTGAGTTCCGGGGCTGCGTCCCCGGGCCACATCAGCACCCCGGCATGCACGCTTGGCCCCAGCTGATGTAGGCCGAACGTAAACGAGGTGGCGACGCCGAAGTTCCCGCCGCCGCCGTGCAGGGCCCAGAAGAGTTCGGGATTCTCCTGGGCGCTGGCCGTCACCTGCTCGCCGGTGGCGGTGACCAGATCCACGGAGACGAGGTCGTCGCAGGCGAAGCCGAAGGCGCGCTCGAGCCAGCCGGACCCACCCCCGAGCGTGAAACCCGCGAGCCCGGTCGTGGAGACCCGCCCGCCCGTGATGGCGAGGCCGTACTCCTGGGTGGCTCGGTCAAACTCGCCGCAGGTAAGGCCCGCGCCCACCGTGGCAGTGCGGGCCTCCGGGTCCACCCGCACGGATTTCATCGGACGAACGTCGATCACGAGGCCGCCGTCGTTCATGGACATGCCGGCTACGGAATGGCCGCCGGCCCGGACGGCGACTTCGAAGCCGTGTGTCCGCGCGTACGCCAACGCCTCCGCCACCCCTTCCGGGTTGGCGCACGGGGCAATGACGGCCGGATGGCGGTCGATCATCGCGTTGAAGAGTCTTCGTGTTTCGTCGTACTCCGGGTGACCCGGCCTGACCCACCTCATGGCAGTGCTCCCTCGGTGACCGCGGCTCCGCCCCACTTTTCGAGCTTACGACTGCACGCCAGTTGTGGCTACGGCTCATTGCTTGGCCGTCCACGCACCGCCGGCGCGTTAGCCGCGGACACCTGTCCGCCGACCGGGTGTTCTGGTACCGGCGGCTGGCGGGAGTGGACGGTGGGTTAGCCGCGGGCGCCGCGGACCGGGTGCTGGCTGACGATGGAAACCCGGTTGAACGCGTTCATCGTAATCGCCAGCCAGCTGACGGCGGAAAATTCTTCGGCCGTCAGGTGCCGCCTGGCCTGTGCGCCTTCGTGGTCGCGGGTATAGGCGTCAGAGATGGTGGTGATGGCCTCGGCCAGCGTCAGGGCTGCACGTTCCTTTTCGGAGAACAGAGTGGTGTCTCGCCATGCGGGGAGGACGGCCAGGCGCTGGGCCGACTCGCCGTTCTTGACGGCATCGCCCACGTGCATGTCCAGGCAGAAGGCGCAGCCGTTGATCTGCGAAATGCGGACATTGAGCAACTCGATGAGTGTGTCGTCCAGCCCGGCCTCGGTGGCGGCTTCCTTGGCTTTCAGGCCCAGCCCGTTGAGTGCGCGCCAGGCAGCGGGGTGCGTCTTGTCAAGGAATATGCTCCGGTGCCCGGGATCCTGCGGTGCCGTCGTGTCATTCATGGATTCCACAATACCGACGGGCCTCGGCACGGCCCGGAGCGGCGTGTGACAATTTTGTCAAACCTGTGACAAGCTTTGGGGGTGGGAGTGTTTGGTTCGGCGGCCGGCTCCTTGGGGGACCCGGCCGCCGGACCGCTCCTCCTGAGCCCGGACTTTCGGGCAGCTACTTTCGAGCCGGCCTCACGAGCCGGGTCACCTTAACTGGGCCTCACTAACCCGGCCACTCCTTCTGAGCCGTGCCATCCGAGCCGGTCCAGGCTTCGCGCCACCGAGCTCCGCTAGGCCGGGCTTCACGAGTTGGTTTTCACCAGTTCCCGCTTGGGGACATGTCCAGTTTCCAGCCAATCGTGCGGCTGCGGGAGGACATGTCCAGTGGTCACGTCCGGCAGCGGGGGACATGTCCAGTCTTCAGGTCCGGGGATGAGCACAACGGGCCTATGTCCACTGGCAGAGGGCAGCGGAGGGCATGCCCGGTGGTCACACGTGGCGGGATGGGCATGTCCAGCTTTTGGGCAATTTTGCGGAGACGAGGGAGGGCATGTCCCATGGTCACGTCCGGCTGCGGGGGACATGTCCAGTATTCGGGCCCGGGGATGGACATAAAGGGAGTATGTCCACTGGCACGGGGCAGCAGAGGACATGTCCCGCGGACTCACAGGTGAGCAGGAGCAGCAGGAGCAGCACCAGCAGCATGGGAAGCCGCCGCAGCCGCACGGGCCAGTTCCGCCCCCGCCGCCTGCATGGCTGCCGGATCTCCGGCCACGATGATGCGGGCAAAGCTGTCTGCGTAGTCGCCGAGGTCCGCATCCACCGATCCCACCACCGCGTACACCGGAGTGGTGCCGGCACGGGCCAGGATGGCACCGACGATCTTCCCCTGGCCGGTCTGGGAATCCAGCCGGCCCTCGCCGACCACCACCGCGCTGCTGGCAACCAGCTGCGCGTCGAAGCCCAGCAAATCCAGGACATAGTCCGCCCCTGACACCAGGCGGGCGCCGTAACGGGCCCACATTCCGCCGGAGAAGCCACCCGCCGCGCCGGTCCGGTCCACCAAGCGGGGATCGCGGCCGTAGTCCCGGGCGAACTCCGCCGCGAGCAGCTCGAGTCTGTGTGTCAGCAGCTCAACCGCGGCCGGCCCGGCTCCCTTCTGCGGCGCGAACACGCGTGCGGCGTCGGAGAAACGCGTCGTGACATCACTCAGGATCACCAGTTCGGCGCCGCGGAGCCCGCCGCGTTCCTCGATCCCGGCGATGGCGCCGGCCCCGCCGTCGGTGGTGGCCGAGCCCCCTGCCGCCACCACGATGCGGCGTGCGCCGTGCCGGGCGGCCTCCGCGATCAGGACGCCGGTGCCGTACGTGCTCGCCGTCAGCGGGTCACGACCGCCGGCGGACGGCAGGTTGAGGCCGCTCGCGACGGCCAGTTCGACGACGGCGGTCCCGTCGGCGGTGAGCCCGACCGCTGCCTCGACGGGTTCGCCCCACGGCCCGACCGTGGTGAGAAGGACGGGCCGGGCGTCCAGACCGCGGGCCAGGGCATCGGTGGTGCCCTCGCCGCCGTCGGCCACGGGCAGCTCGCGTGCCGCCGCGCCGGCCGAGCGGATGCCAGCCGCGATGTGCCCGGCCACCTCGGCCGCCGTGAAGGTGCCCTTGAAACTGTCCGGGGCCACCAGGATGCTCATCGGCTCAGAACCCTACGTTTTCCCGGCCCTTGAGCTGCAGCATCTGCCGCGCCTCGTCGGGGGTGGCGACCTCAAAGTTGAGGGCTTCCAGGATGGTGCGGATCCTGGTGACCTGTTCGGCGTTGGACGCGGCGAGCTGGCCGGGACCGATCCACAGGGAATCCTCCAGGCCCACCCGGACGTGGGAGCCCATGGCGGCGCCGATCGTGGCGAGCGGCATCTGGTTCTTGCCGGCGCCCAGGATGGACCACTCGTAGTCCTCGCCGAGCAGGCGGTCCGCCGTGCGGCGCATGTGCATGAGGTCCTCGGGGTGCGCGCCGATGCCGCCGAGCAGGCCGAAGACCGACTGGACGAACAGCGGGCCCCTGGCCAGCCCGCGGCCGTGGAAGTGCGCGAGGTTGTTCAGGTGCGAGATGTCGTAGCACTCGAACTCGAAGCGGGTGCCGTTCTGGTTGCCGATGCCCAGGATGGTCTCGATGTCCTGGAAGGTGTTCTTGAAGACGAGGTCGCGGCTCTTTTCGAGCCCTTCGCGCTCCCAGTCGTGGCCGAACTCGGTGAAGCGGTCCAGCATCGGGTACAGCCCGAAGTTCATTGAGCCCATGTTGAGGGAGGCAAGCTCCGGCTTGAACAGCGCCGCCGGCTGCATCCGCTCCTCGACGCTCATGTGCGGCGAGCCGCCCGTGGTGATGTTGATGACGGCGTCGGTGTTGCGCTTGAGCTTGTCCAGGATCGGGGCGAAGTGCTCGGGGTCCTGGGAGGGGCGGCCGTCTCTGGGGTCGCGGGCGTGCATGTGCACGATCGCGGCGCCTGCCTCGGCGGCGCCGATCGCGGCGTCGGCGATCTCCTCGGGGGAGACGGGCAGGTGCGGGGACATGGACGGTGTGTGGATGGCGCCGGTGACGGCGCTGGTGATGATGACCTTGCGGGCAGCAGCCATGGGAATATCTCCTTGGTGGGCAGGGCGGGGCAGTGTGGGGGCGGGGCGGGCGGCGGGCTGGGGCGGACCGGCTCCCCAGGCAGTTCAGTTCAGGTCAGTAGAGCTTTTCGGTGTTGCCGTCCACGGCGAGAGCCTGGCCGTTGACGTTGCGGGCCATATCGCTGGCCACGAAGGCGGCCATGTTGGCGATGTCCTCGGCCTCGATCAGCCGACCCAGCGAGGACTGGTTGTGGTACAGCGCGGACACCTCGTCCGCCGGCAGCTCGAGCATCCGGGCTTTGGCGGCGATGACGGAGTCGATGCGTGGGCCGTTGACGGCGCCGGGGCAGATGGCGTTGACGCGGATGCCGTCCGGGCCAAGTTCGATCGCGAGGGTTTTGGTCAGCCCGACGACGGCCCACTTCGACGCCGAATAGGCGCTGCGGCCGGCCATGCCCAGCCGCCCGGCGGCCGAGGACAGGTTCACGATAGAGGCGCCGCTGCCCTCGCGCAGCAGGGGCAGGGCATGCTTGATGCAGAAGAACTGACCATGGATGTTGACGTCGAAGGTTGCCTTCCACGCCGCGGCGTCGAGGGATTCCAGGGGCCCGGTGGGCCCGGCGATGCCGGCGTTGTTGACGAGGACGTCGAGGCCGCCCATTTCGACCCGGACGGTGTCCATGAGTTCGCGGACCTGGCCCTCGTCCGAGACGTCGCTGACCGCGGCGAGGAGCCCGTTGACGCGGGCCTTGTCGACGGCGTCGGGGTCGATGTCGGTGACGAAGACGGTGGCGCCGAGTTCCCGGAACTTGCTGGCGATGGCCAGGCCGATGCCGTTGGCTCCGGCCGTGACGAGGATGCGCTTGGCGGTGAAATCCATGAGTAGTCCTTGCAGTGAGATGGCTTGCGGACCCGCTCCGAACGCGCGGCGGGGCGCGTCCGGAACGGGCGGTGGGAGCAGTGCGTCAGTGGGCGGCCGGAACAATCGCGGGCTTCTCCGTGCCGCGCTTGAGCAGCAGGGACAGCAGCGCGCCGATGACGCACATGCCCACGATGAACCACAGGCCGGAGAGCTTGGAGCCGGTGGCGTCCTGCATGAAGCCCATGACGTAGGGGCCCAGGAAGCCGCCGCAGAGGCCGATGGTGTTGACGAAGGCGATGCCGCCGGCGAGGGCGGCGCCGCTGAGGCGGGTGGCCGGGTAGGTGAAGAGGATCGGCTGCAGGGCGAAGAAATTGAAGGCGGCGAGGCAGAAGCCGATCATGCCCAGCAGCGGCCCGCCGACGGCGCCGAGGGCGAAGCCGGCGACGATGCCGGTCATGGTGCCGGTGACCAGCATCCGGGAGCGGCGGCCGTCGGTGGCGAAACGGGGGACCAGCAGGGCGCCCGCCGCGGAGAAGATCCACGGGATGGCCGTCAGCAGGCCGATCTGCAGCGGGCTGAGCTTGCCGTACGTGCCGATGATGGAGGGCAGGAAGTAGGACAGGGCGTAGACGGCGATCTGGTGGGTGAAGTAGACGCCGACGACGAGGAGGATCTGCTTGTCCTTGAGAACATCGCGGAGCAGGTGGTTGCCGGAGGCCGCGGCGCCGGCGGTCTCCTCGGCGGCGATGCGGGCCTCGAGATCGGCGGCTTCCTCGGCGGTGAGGAACGTCGCCATGCTGGGGCGGTCCGGGAGCTTCTTCCAGACGACGTAGGCGAGGACGCAGGCCGGGAGTCCTTCGACGAGGAACATCCACTGCCAGCCGTGCAGGCCGCCGAGCCCGTCAAAGGTCAGAAGCAGCCCGCCCAGCGGGGCCCCGACAATGTTGGCGATGGAGACGCCGAGCAGGAACATTCCGTTGGCCTTGGCGCGGTCCTTGACCACGAACCATTGCGTCAGGAAGTACATGACGCCCGGGAAGAGTCCGGCCTCGGCCACGCCTAGCAGCATCCGCATGATGTAGAAGGACCATTCGCCCTGGACGAAGGCCATGCCGGCGGAGATGATGCCCCAGGTGATCATGATCCGCATGATCCAGAACCGGGCGCCGACCTTGTGCATGATCAGGTTGGACGGGATTTCGGACAGGGCGTAGGTCAGGAAGAACAGCCCGGCGCCGATGCCGTACGCGGTGGCCGAGATGCCGAGGTCGATCTCCAGCCGGTCCTTGGCCATACCGATGTTGGTGCGGTCCAGGAAGGCCATGATGTAGGCGCCGATCAGCAGCGGCATGACGCGGCGTAAGATCACGCCATTGATTTCCTGTGGCGTGCGCATCTTCTTTGTTGCGGATACAACTGACATGGGTCGGGGTCCTTGGCTCGTTGGGGGGATAGGTGGTCAGGGCGGGCATGCGGAAAGGGCATACGGGAGGTAGGCGGCCGCGGCGGTGCGCGCGGCGCGTGGTTCGTCAGAGTCGCGGGAACGGGTAGGGCTGGCCGCGGACGGGCCGGCCCGCGTGTGGCGCGGCCTCAGCTGTCAGGGGGCGTGCAGCCGCACGTCCGCCCGACGTGCAGGCGGTGCCGGCACACTTTCGAGGTGTAGGTGGCGGACGGGGAATCGATGCGTTTGAGCAGCATGGCGAACGCCTCGTTGGCCATTTCCTGCTGCGGTTGGACAATGCTGGTCAGGTTGATCAGCCCGGAGCGGCTGTGCGGCAGCCCGTCACAGCCGGCGACGGCGACGTCGTCCGGGATGCGCAGGCCGCGCGACAACGCGTATTCCATGACGCCGATGGCAAGCTCGTCGCTGCCGCAGACCACGGCCTGCGGCGGCGTTCCGGCCGAGAAGAGCCGCTCCGCCGCCAGCCGGCCGCCCTCGTTGTTGACCCTGGTGCTGATCTTCCGGTCACCGCTGATCGTGATGCCCGCCGCGGCGGCTGTGCGGACAAACGCCTGTTCGCGGGCCAGGGAGGCCGTTGAGAACCGGGGGCCGATCACTGTGGCGATTTCGGTGAAGCCGTGGCTGAGCATGTGCTGCATCAGCGTGGTGGCTGCCGCGTCGTCGTCGATCCCGACGAAATCCGAGTCGAGGAAGTCCGCCCTGCGGGACAGGCACACGTAGGGGATGCGGGCCGCCCTCAGCGTGCGGAGCGCGGTGGCGTCGTCCCGGAGCGAGGCGGCCAGGATGATGCCATCGACGTTGCGGTGCGCGAGTGTCGAGGTGACCTGGGCGAGCACCTCCGGATCGTCCTGGGTAGTGGCGACGAACACTTCGTAGCCGGACTCCGCCGCGGCCGTAATGACGCCCTGCGCCCAGCGCGGAAACATCGGATTGATGATGTTCGGCAGGATCAGCCCGATGACCCGGGTCCGCTGCGGGTCGGTTGACTGCGACGGCTTACGGGGCCTGAAGCCGAGCTCGTTCGCCACGTGGATGATGTGGCGCCGGGTCTCGGGCGAGACGCCGCCTTTGCCGTTGAGGACGTAGGAAACCGCAGCCGAGGAAACCCCTGCAGCGCGGGCCACGGCAGCGGCCGAAACCGGCGGTACGGGGCCGTCGACGGTGGCGCTTATGGCGTGTTCGTGCATGTCCGGCCCTCCTTCGCGTCGGTTCGTTTTGCTGTGACCCCAGTTACAGTAAGGAGCCCGCCGATCGTTAAGCAACGTTAAGTCATTCACGCGGGCCGCGCAGGCTAAGGGCCGCCGGGCATGCTCATTGTTCACGCCCGGCCCGAGGGGACATGCCCAATGTTCGTGCCCGAGCCGGGGGGACATGTCCAGCCGTGGACCCGGGCGCTGGGCATGGTGGGGCTATGTCCACTCTTCGGGCGCGCTGGAGGGCATGTCCCGCGGCGGGGGCGCGCGAGGGTGTGCTGCGGGGGCGTCCGGGTGGCCGCGGGCGGCCGGCCCTAGACAGGCGTTTCGCTGTCGGCAAACATGGAGCCAGCCTCCCTCATTTCAAACTTGAGCGATGTAGACTCAACTTTGATATCAGGACCATTCCGGAAGGAGCCCTCGTTGGACGCCAAATTCACCACCAAGAGCCAGGAGGCCCTCGCTGCGGCCTCCATGAACGCCTCGACTGCGGGCAACCCGCAGCTCGAGCCCGCTCACTTGCTCAAGGCCCTCATGGACCAGCGGGAGGGCGTCGCCGTCGCGCTGCTCCGCGCCACCGGCGCCGACCCGGACGCCGTCAGTGTCCAGGCGAGCACCGCCATCAAGGCCCTTCCGTCGACCTCCGGGAGCAGCGTGCAGCAGGCGCAGTTGTCCCGGGCAGGGCTGCAGGCGATCAAGAATGCCCAGAACGAGGCCGAGCGCCTTGGCGACACCTTTGTCTCCGCAGAAATCCTGCTGCTGGGGCTTGCGGCCGGGAGCGACGGCGTCGGGAGGCTTCTGCGCGAGGCCGGCGCCTCGCACGAGGCACTGCTGGCCGCCCTGCCGGGCTTCCGAGGCGGCCGCAAGGTGGACAACGCTGACCCCGAAAACTCCTTCCAGGCGCTGGAGAAGTACGGCACCGACCTGACTGCGATTGCCCGCTCGGGCAAGCTGGACCCTGTGATTGGCCGCGATGCCGAAATCCGGCGGATCATCCAGGTCCTGAGCCGCCGCACCAAGAACAACCCCGTCATCATCGGCGAGCCCGGCGTGGGCAAGACCGCCGTCGTCGAAGGACTTGCCCAGCGGATCGTGGCGGGCGACGTCCCCGAAAGCCTGCGCGGCAAGACGCTGATCGCCCTGGACCTCGCCTCGATGGTGGCCGGGGCGAAGTACCGCGGCGAATTCGAGGAGCGGCTCAAGGCTGTCCTGGAAGAGATCAAGAACTCTGAGGGGCAGATCGTCACGTTCATTGACGAGCTCCACACGGTGGTGGGTGCCGGCGCCACCGGGGACAGCTCCATGGATGCCGGCAACATGCTCAAGCCCATGCTGGCCCGCGGCGAGTTGCGCCTCATCGGTGCGACCACGCTGGACGAGTACCGGGAGAACATCGAGAAGGACCCCGCCCTGGAACGCCGCTTCCAGCAGGTCTTTGTCGGGGAGCCCAGCGTGGAGGACACCATCGGCATTTTGCGCGGTCTCAAGGAGCGCTACGAGGCGCACCACAAGGTTGCCATCGCCGACTCCGCCCTGGTTGCCGCCGCCACGCTCTCCAATCGGTACATCTCCGGCCGGCAGCTGCCGGACAAGGCGATCGACCTCGTGGACGAGGCCGCGTCCCGGCTGCGCATGGAGATCGATTCCTACCCGGAGGAGATTGACCAGCTGCGCCGCTCCGTGGACCGCCTGACCATGGAGGAGTTAGCCCTCGCAAAAGAGAAGGACCCTGCCTCCGTGGAGCGGCTGGCTACACTCCGCGCGGACAAGGCGGACAAGAATGAAGAACTGGCCGCGCTGAACGCCCGCTGGGAAGCCGAGAAGGCCGGCCTCAACAGAGTGGGAGACCTGAAGGCCAAGCTGGACGAACTCCGCTCGGCAGCGCAAAAGGCCCAGCGCGAAAGCGATTGGGAGACCGCGTCGAGGATCGAGTATGGCGATATTCCTGCCCTTGAGCGGGAACTCAATGTGGCCGCCGAAGCGGAGTCGGCCCGGGTGGCCGGCGGCGGGGCCAAGCAGGATCTCATGGTGGCCGACGAGGTCACCGCCGACGACATCGCCGAGGTGATTTCGGCCTGGACCGGCATCCCCGCGGGGCGCATGCTCCAGGGCGAAAGCCAGAAGCTGCTGAACATGGAGCACGTGCTGGGCGAGCGGCTGATCGGCCAGACGAAAGCCGTCGCCGTGGTCTCCGACGCCGTGCGCCGCGCCCGCGCCGGGATCAGCGACCCCAACCGGCCCACCGGCTCCTTCCTGTTCCTCGGCCCCACCGGCGTCGGCAAGACCGAACTCGCCAAGTCCCTCGCGGACTTCCTGTTCGACGACGAGCGCGCGATGGTGCGGATCGACATGTCCGAATATTCGGAGAAGCACTCCGTCGCCCGGCTCGTCGGGGCGCCTCCCGGGTACGTCGGCTACGAGGAGGGCGGCCAGCTTACCGAGGCCGTGCGGCGGCGCCCGTACTCCGTGCTGCTGCTCGACGAAGTGGAAAAGGCCCACCCGGAGGTCTTCGACATCCTCCTGCAGGTACTCGACGACGGCCGGCTCACCGACGGGCAGGGCCGCACCGTGGACTTCCGCAACGTGATCCTGGTGCTCACCTCGAACCTGGGCAGCCAGTTCCTCGTGGACCCCAACCTCGACGCCGCGGCCAAGAAGAACGCCGTCATGGCCACGGTCAACGCTTCTTTCAAGCCGGAGTTCCTCAACCGGCTCGATGAAGTCGTGCTGTTCGATCCGCTGAGCGTGGAGGAGCTCTCCCGGATCGTGGAACTGCAGGTCAAGGAGCTGGGCGAGCGGCTCAAGGGCCGCCGGCTGAACCTCGAAGTTACCGAGGGTGCCCGCGCCTGGCTGGCCGTATCCGGCTTCGATCCCGCGTACGGCGCGCGGCCGCTGCGCCGTCTGGTGCAGCGCGAGATCGGCGACCGGCTGGCAAAGGCCATCCTGACCGGCGAAATCGCCGACGGCGACACCGTCCTGGTGGACACCGCGCCGGACCTGATGGAACTCACCATGGGCGGGCTGGGGGACAGGGAGCTGACCAGCGGCGGCGCGGCCACGGGCACCGGGCTCTCGGTCCGGCGCAAGGAGTAGGCGCCGCCGGGCAAGCCTAGGGAAGCAGGGACTCCTTGATGACGTTTCCGCCGTTCGTCGCGGCGTAGCAGTCGACCCGCCGGTCGCCCATCTCCCAGCTGCGCGGGCTCGGGTAGGCCAGCTTGTAGCTCAGGTCGTAGTCGCCGGCCTTTGCCGTGAGCGGAGCCGCCTTGCAGGCATCGCGTGCCTTCTGCTTGAGCTGGTCCCGGCCCGGGTACGAGTCATCTGGCCCGTATTTTTCCACGGCGACCAACTGCGCCGAGTGGCCGGTGGCGCAGTCCACGACGGTGGACTGTTGCGCATCCGGGTCGAAGTCCTTGAAGCAGTCCCGCAGCTGGAAGTCCAGGGGGCTGACGCCTTCCAGTGGCAACGCCCCGCGGCTGGCGGGGGCGGACGCCGACGAAGCGGCGGGGGCCGGGCTGTCGTTTTCCGGGGAGGCCTGGCCGCTGCCGGCAAATGCGGCCACAGCCCACCAGACCAGAAGCGCAAGCACCACGAGGACGGCCGCGGCCACGCCGAGCCGCTTTGGCCCCTGCCGGCGGATCCGGCGGACCAGGGGGCGTGCCCGCCGTGAGAGAGCCTTCTTGGTGCGTGAGAGCGCTTTCCTGGCGCCGGCGAACGCGGTGCCGGCAAGGACCGGGCGCGCGGGTTTCGCCGCTACGGGTGCCGCCGCAGGATTCGTGGGCCGCCCACGGTCGGCTGTGATGACGGGCAGGGCGGACGTCGGCGGCCTCGAGGGCGGCGGCGGGATAGTCCCGGCGTCGTTCCTTGGATTCTCTTCGGTCACTGAGAAATTCACCACTTCCGTGCGTCTTTGCCGAGGCTGGAAGCCCGGCGTAGCGGCCCTTTTCTGGGCGCACATCACGAAACTCTATCGAAGATGCGCGGCACCGCGCATGCGCCAGTGGCAGCGCCCGCCGTTGCGGGAGGCGCCACACTGTCCACAGGGGGCGGGCCGGCGAGCAGTTGGCGCCGAAAGCATGTAATCTAGGTGTACGACAAATTGACCAAACATTCCGGGGCCTCACCGATCGCCAAAAGGTGACCACCTCCGGTCCAAGTACAAAAGGGGGTCACGCCATGGGGCGCGGCCGTCAAAAGGCAAAAGCTACCAAGCAGGCTCGGGACATCAAGTACTACTCCCCGAACACTGACTATTCGGCCCTTCAGCGCGAGCTCACGGGCCCGGGAAGTCGTGCCACGAGCCACTTCGCGGATGACCCGGTTGAACCGGATTATTCAGCGTATGTGGATAAGTACGCGGACGATGTGGAAGACGACGACGACGAGGTTGATTCCCGTCGCATAGGTTAGTCGGCGCTTCCTTCCGGCAGTTTTCTCTGGGGGATCCATCCGGCACCGCGGTGCCAGCCAAAGATTTTCGGGCCGCCGGCCACACCTGTAACAGGCGTGGCCGGCGGCCTTTCTTGTGCCCGCAGCCGTCCCTATCCGGGCCGGCCGGCTGGCTGGCTGGCCCGCGCTGCGCCGCGGATGAGCCGGCGCAGTTGTCACCGGCGGGGCGCCGGGCTAGGTTGTTCGTGCCGGATTTTCCCGGACGCCACACCGATGCCCCGGAAGGACTGCCATGACCATGCGCAAAGGATTCGCCGAGGGCGAGCTCTGCTGGACGGACCTCCAGACCCCCGACGTGGAGACGGCGAAGGCCTTTTACTCGGAGGTCTTCGGCTGGCGGTTTGAAGACCTGCCCACTCCGGACGGACGCAGCTACGCGAAAGCCTTCCTGGGCGACGACCTGGTTACCGTGCTCGCGCCGCAGAACCCCCGGCAGGAAGCCGCGGCCGAACCGGGCCGGTGGAACGTGTACTTCGCGGTCGACGACGCGCGGGACCTGGCCACCGAACTGGCCCATTCCCCCGGGCACCTTGAATTCGGCCCCGAGGAGATCGGTGACACCGGCGTCATGGTCTTCTTCGCCCCGCCCGGCGGCGGAACCACCGGGGCATGGCAGGCCGGCAGCCACATCGGGGCCGGCCGGAGCCAGGAGGCGGGCACCTTGGCCTGGGCCGAACTGCTCACGCCGGAGCCGCAGGCCGCCGTCGGCTTCTTCCAACAGCTCTTCGGGCACGACGTCACCGAATACCCCCAGGACGACGGCGGCACCTACACCACGCTCATGGTGGGCGGCGCCGAGGTGGCCGGCATCGCCCGGGTCCCCGGCGACGCGCAGGACACGCTCGAGCCGGGGTGGCAGGTCTACTTCGGCGTCTCCGACGTCGCGGCGGCGGTGCAGGCTGCGGTGGCCGCGGGCGGCGTCGTGCTGATCGAACCGGACGAGATCGAGGAAGCCGGCACCATCGCCACCCTCAAGGATCCCCAGGGCGGCGTCTTCAGCCTGCTCGAGGTCTAGGACCGATAAAACACGTCGAGTGCGGGAGCACTCGACGTGGGTCGGGCCCGTTTAGGCGTAGGCGTTGACCAGCCGGACGGCGCCGCCGTCGACGCCCTTGGCGCCCTGGACGTAATTCGGGCCGGTTTTGAGGACCGCATCCGAGTTCTGCTCGACGGTGCCCATGATCCAGGACGGCAGGCCGCGGTCGTTGAGCCGGTTCACGGCCGCGTCGGCCGCTTCCGGCGAAACAATGGCGACCATGCCCACGCCCAGGTTCAGGGTGCGCTCGAGGTCGGCCAGCGGGACGTTGCCGAGCTCGGAAACCAGCTTGAAGATGGCCGGGAGCTCCCAGGTGGAGCGGTCGACGGTGGCCAGCAGGCCCTGCGGGAGGACGCGGGCGAGGTTGGCTGCGAGGCCGCCGCCGGTCACGTGGCTGAAGCCGTGGACGGCCTTGCCGCCCGCGGAGCCGTTCACCGGGAAGGTGCGGGCGAGGTCCAGGCAGTCCGCGGCGTAGACGCGGGTGGGCTCGAGGAGCTCCTCGCCCAGGGTGCGGCCGAGCTCGGAGACCTGGCGGTCCAGGGCCCAGCCGGCGTGGTTGATGACGCGGCGGACCAAGGAGTAGCCGTTGGAGTGCAGGCCGGAGGAGGCCATGCCGATCACCACGTCGCCGGCGCGGACGCGGTCCGGGCCGAGCAGCTGGTCGGCCTCGACGACGCCGGTGGCGGCCCCGGCGACGTCGTACTCGTGCTCCCCGAGCAGGCCGGGGTGTTCGGCGGTTTCGCCGCCCACCAGGGCGGTGCCGGCGACCGAGCAGGCGGCCGCGATGCCGCGGACGATGTCGGCGATGCGCTCCGGGACCACCTTGCCGCAGGCGATGTAGTCGGTCATGTACAGCGGTTCTGCGCCCACGACGACGATGTCGTCCACCACCATGCCGACGAGGTCGTAGCCGATGGTGTCGTGGATGTCCATGGCCTGGGCGATTGCCACCTTGGTGCCGACGCCGTCCGTGGAGGTGGCCAGCAGCGGGCGCCTGTAGGTCAGCAGCCGGGAGACGTCGTAGAGGCCCGCGAACCCGCCGACGCCGCCGATCACCGAGGCGTTGTGGGTTGCCTTGACGGCGTCCTTCATGAGTTCGACGGCGCGGTCTCCCGCTTCGACGTCGACGCCGGCGGAGGCGTAGGTGATGCCGGCGTTCTGGGCGGCGTTCATGTCAGCGGCCGGGGAGGCGGAAGTCATACTGGCTCTTTCTTGTCGGCTGTGGTGACGCGGTCGGCATCGGTGAGCAGTTCTTCGAATTCGGAGTCCGGCCCCGGATCGCAGCCGGTGGCGCCGGCCTTCTCGGCCGGATCGTCGGAGATCGACGTGCCGGGTTCGGCGTCGGACGCTGCGGAGGCCGCGGGCGCCGCGCCGGAAGCAGCCGTGCCGGCGGCGGGCGGGAGGCCGCCGAGGTCGGTGCGTTCGAGCAGGTTCTTGCCGAGCTTGTCCGCGCCGGGCAGCTCGATCGGGTACTTGCCGGTGAAGCAGGCGGTGCAGAGACGCTCGCGCGGCTGGCGGGTGGCGTCGATCATGCCGTCTTCGGAAATGTAGGCGAGCGAGTCGGCGCCGATGGCCTGGGTGATCTCGTCGATGGTGGCGCCGTTGGCGATCAGTTCCGCCCGGGAGGCGAAGTCGATGCCATAGAAGCAGGGCCACTTGACCGGCGGGGAGGAAATCTTGATGTGGACGCTTGCGGCGCCCGCCTCCCGGAGCATCCGCACGATGGCGCGCTGGGTGTTGCCTCGGACGATCGAGTCGTCCACCACCACAACACGCTTGCCGCGGATCACGGATTCTAGGGCGTTGAGCTTGAGCCGGATGCCGAGCTGGCGCAGCGTCTGCGAGGGCTGGATGAACGTGCGGCCCACGTAGGAGTTCTTGACGAAGCCGTGCGCGAAGGGGATGCCGGATTCCTCGGCGTAGCCGACCGCCGCGGGCGTGCCGGATTCCGGTACGGGGATGACGATGTCCGCTTCCTGGGTGTTTTCGCGGGCCAGTTGGCGGCCCATTTCGACGCGGGATTCGTACACCGAGCGGCCCGCAATGGAGGCGTCCGGGCGGGCGAGGTAGACGTATTCGAAAACGCAGCCGGCCGGCGTCGCCTCGGCGAAGCGCTGCGAGCGGACGCCGTCCTCGTCGATCGCGATGAACTCGCCGGGTTCGATTTCACGGATGAAGCTGGCGCCGACGGTGGCGAGGGCGGACTGCTCGGAGGCAACCACCCAGCCGCGTTCAAGCCGGCCCAGGCACAGCGGGCGGATCCCGTAGGTGTCGCGGGCCGCGTAGAGGGTGCCCTCATCCATGAAGACGAAGCAGAAGCCGCCCTTGATCTTGGGCAGCAGCTCCATGGCCGTCTGCTCCAGGGACTTGCCCTCTTCGCCCTCCAGGAGCGCGGTCACCAGCGCGGTGTCCGAGGTGTTGCCCTGCTTCATCTCGCCGCTGAGGTTTCCGCCGTTGCGGTCCTCGATCATCGCCTTGAGCTCGGCCGTGTTGGTCAGGTTGCCGTTGTGGGCCAGGGCCACGGTGCCCGTGGACGTCGCGCCCAGGGTGGGCTGGGCGTTGGCCCAGTGGCTCGCACCGGTAGTGGAATAGCGGCAGTGGCCGACGGCCAGGTGCCCGGTCAGGGTGTTCAGCGTGGTCTCGTCGAAGACCTGGGAAACGAGGCCCATGTCCTTGTAGACGTTGATCCGCTTGCCGTCGCTGGTTGCTATGCCAGCCGACTCCTGACCGCGGTGCTGCAGTGCATACAGCCCGTAGTAGGTGAGTTTTGCTACTTCTTCACCGGGTGCCCAGACCCCAAAGACGCCGCATGCGTCCTGAGGGCCTTTTTCGCCTGGGAGAAGATCATGAGAAAGTTTTCCATCGCCGCGTGCCACTGGTCGATTATCTCACGATGTGCGCTAAGACTTTTCCGGCGGCCGGTTTATGACCTGACGCCCTTCAGCGGAGGTTCCCGCCGCGGCCCTCGTCGTCGTCGGCGTCCGGTGCGGATTCGACGACGGCGTGCTCGGCGCGGCGGACGCTCCGGCGGTCCAGGACCAGGGCGATCGCGGCACCCACGATGACGCCGCCGGCCGCGCAGAGGACCATGAAGAAGCCGAAGACCGAGGAGCGGTCGAAGCTCGGGTCACCGGGCAGGGCGTAGGCGATGATGGCCGCGACGGCCACGCCCAGGAGCCCGCCCAGGATCAGGAAGGGAACATATTTCGGGGCCCGGCGGACGGTGACCTCGCGGCGCTCCGGAACGCCGCCCTGAACGTTGCCCTGTGCCGGTTCCCGCTGGGGGTCGTTGCCTGCTGCGCCGGGGGTTTCGTGGGGAGACATGCCGTTAAGCCTACTGCCCTTCGACTCATTGCCGCGGACCGCATCCCAGAGCAGACTAGGGCTAGGTACAGACGAGCTAAGGATCCGCCATGTTAGCCTCAGCCGACCGTGTTCGTGAGGAGCAGCGCTTGCTCTGGGATGAGTTCTCGGCGGGCTGGAAGAAATGGGACGCGGAACTGCTCGGCTGGCAGGCCCCGTTCGGCGACGCCCTCCGCCAGGAGCTCCGGCTCCGCCCCGACTCAGAGGTGCTGGACGTCGCGGCGGGCACGGGGGAGCCCGGCCTCAACGTGGCCGCGCAGGTGCCGGAAGGCCGTGTGGTCCTGACTGACATTTCGGCCGGAATGCTCCGGGTGGCAGAAGAGAAGGCATCGGCCCGGCGCCTGAACAACCTGGACTTTCAAGTGTGCGATTCGGCCGCCCTGCCGTTCCGCAACAACACGTTCGACGCCGTGTACAGCCACTTCGGTTTGATGTTCTTCCCCGTGATGTCCGCGGCCATGGCAGAGATGGCGCGCACCGCGAGGCCGGGCGCCCGGGTGGGCGCCGTCGTCTGGGGACGCGCGGCCGCAAACCCCTGGGCCAGCCTGATCCTGGGCACGATTGCCCGGCACCGGGAACTGCCCATTCCGCCCGCCGAGACCCCCGGGCTGTTCCGCTGCGCACCAGCCGGTTTCATGACCCGCATGTTCAAGGAGGCCGGGCTGGCCGAGGTGGCCGAGCACCAGGTCAGCACCGACCTGGTGCACGAATCCCCGGAGAGCTACTGGGAGTTCATGACCGACATCGCGACCACCGTGGCGATGGGCCTGGCCAAGGCGGACGCGGAGTCGCGGGCCCTGATCCGCTCGGATGTGTTCGCGCTGCTGGGCCGCTACGAGCACGACGGCGCGATCCGGCTCCGGTCCACCGCCACCGTGGTGGCGGGGACCAAGGTCTAGCCAGGCGGGCGGACCCGGACTGTTGGCGACGCTGCGGAGCGGTGCGTCGTCAGACGCCCAGTGCTTCCTTTAACGACGCCACGTGGCCCTGTGCCTTGACCTGGTACTGCGCCAGTTTGACCTTGCCCTCGGGGTCCAGCACCACGGTCGAGCGGACGATGCCCTCCGTGACCTCGCCGTGGACCAGCTTCTCGCCCCACGCGCCGTAGGCGAGGGCGACAGCGTGGTCCTCGTCGGCCAGGAGCGGGAAGGTCAGGGCGAAGTCGCCGGTGAAGTGGGCCAGGGCTTCGGGGGCGTCGGGGGAGATGCCCAGGACCTCGTAGCCGGAGCCCTGCAGAGACGCGAGGTTGTCGCGGAAATCGCACGCCTCGGTCGTGCAGCCCGGGGTCGCGGCCTGCGGGTAGAAGTACACAATGACGTTCTTGCCGCGGTAATCGGCCAGGGCAACCGGCTTGCCTTCGGCGTCCGGCAGGGTGAAATCCGGGGCCGGCGTGCCGGGCTGAAGCTTGACGGTCATGTTTGCGCTCATGATGATCCTTCGGGGAGGGGACAATGGGTCTGTGATGCACAACATCGTGGACCCAGGCTGTATTCCGCCGGCTGAGCCTGGCAAGGACCCGTCCGGGGCGGCTTTGGCAGGCTTGGGGCCAACAGCTTTTTCATAGCTCCGGCATAGCTGCCGTAGCTAGATTGAAGTCATTATGGAACAGCAAAATCCACAGCAGCGACGATTTGGATTCGGGCGCACTTCCGGCCGCGGGCGCGTCGAGTGACCGTCCGGCCACGGACCCTGATGGTTGCGGTCTGTGCAGCAGTGCTCGCGGTCGTCCTGGCAGCAGGTATCTATTCCTTTGCGCAAGCCCGCTTGACGGCGGCGAATCCCACGACGACGTCGGTCGCGCCGTCTGCCGCGACGACGGCTGAGGCCGGTGCTTCGCCGTCAGCCAGTCTCAATGCTGCGGTCCAGGCATCCGGCCCGGCGTCGAGCGCGGTGGACGCGGCCCTGGACGCGCGCATCCAGGCCATTCTCGCTGCCAACAGCCAGTACCAGATCGGCGTGGCGCTGGTCGGCCTCTCCCAGGGCGCCGGTAGCGCGGACGTCCACGAATACGGTGTCCGGGAGAAATTCGTGGCCGCGAGCACAGCCAAAGTCCTGGCCGCGGCGGCCTACTACCACTTGGTCGAAACCGGGGCGGCCAGCCTCGATGACCCTTTGGGGAGCTACACCGCCGGCTTCCAGCTCCGGGAGATGATCCAGCAGAGCGACAATGACTCGTGGTCGCTGATCATGGACGCAGTGGGCCACGAGGAACTGACAGAGTACGCGGCGTCGCTGGGTGTGAGCTATGACCCGGAAACCAACACGCTGACACCTGCGGAAATGGCGACCATCGTCTCCCGCCTCTACTCCGGGACGCTCCTGAACGCCGACCACACCGCCGAGCTGTTGTCCTATATGCAGGACACCAACTACGAAACGCTCATTCCCGCCGCCGTTCCGGACGGGATCGCGGTCTTCCACAAGTACGGGCTCCTGGGCGGTGAACTGCACGACGCCGGCATCCTCGCCCGGGACGGCACCGCATACGCGCTGGTGATCTACACCAAGGGCCACGACCTGAGCGACGTCCCGGAACGCACTGAAGTGATCCATCAGCTGACGCAGGCGGTGGCGGACGTCCTCTTCTAGGCCGTTTGCAGCCCGCGCATGTCCGGGTCCGCCCGCATGGTGTCCGAGCCCCTAAATGCCGAGCTCCTCCCGCAGCGCCCGCACGTGGCCCTGCGGACTGACGTGGTATTGCGCCAGGACCACGTTGCCATCGGGACCGACAACCACGGTGGACCGGACCGTGCCTTCGCGGACCTCGCCGTCCATCAGCTTCTCGCCCCAGGCGCCGTACGCGAGGGCCACAGCGTGGTCTTCGTCCGCGAGCAGGGGGAACGTGAGCGCATGTTCCGCGGCAAAGGCGGACAGGGCCTCCCGGGCGTCGGGTGAGATGCCAAGGACCTCGAAGCCTGCGCCGTGGAGGGCAGCGAGGCTGTCTCGGAAGTCGCAGGCCTCGGTGGTGCACCCGGGAGTGGCTGCGCGGGGGTAGAAGTAGATGATGACGTTTTTGCCGCGATAATCGGCCAGGGAGATCCGGCGGCCCGCAGCATCTGGCAGCGTGAACCCGGGTGCTGGATCTTCGCTGTGCAGCTTAGTGATGGCGTGCAGCTTGGTGGTCACGGTGGATTGCATGCAGTTCCTTCGATCGAGGGTCGGGATGGTTGTGGCAGCGGAGCTCAGATGCTGTATTCCGCTGGTCCGCGGACCGTCGCCCGCGGACCGGGGACGAAGCGGTAGCCGCCGCTGCGGACGGTGACGACGGCGTGCCGGCAGCCCTTGAGTTTCCGGCGCAACCGTCCGACGTACACGTCGATGGACCGGGTTGCCGCGCCCGGGGTGTCGAACGCGTCGAGGCAAAGCTGCAGCTCCTGCCGGCTTACCGTGCGGGAGCAGTTCTGCACGAGACATCTCAGAAGCGTGAACTCCAGATCCGTCAGGGGCACCCGCTCTCCATCCAGCCTGGCGTCTCCGGCCGCGAGGTCGACGGCGAGCCGGCTGATGCTGCCGGGGACGGGCTCCAGGCCCGCCCCGCCGGTGTCCCCGCCGGTGTCCCCGGCGGGATCTGCTGTTCCCGCCGGGGTGCCGTCGTCTCCGGGGGACCGGACGACGGCGGATGTTGCGGCTCCGGCGGCGGGCCTAAAGTGGACTTCCGCCTCCGGGGCACATCTGAGGGCGCGGCCGAGCACGAGTTCGGCCGCGCGGGCCAGGCACACCGGGTCAACGTCGGAGTCGTCCGGCACCGTGACCCAGACCGCCAGTCCCTTCGCGGTGAGGCCGGCCTGCCGTGCCTGCCCGTTATTCCGGGCCCGTCCGTGAACGGCGGGCGGGGTGCCGGCCACGGCCGCCTGGCTCACACGCCGCCGCGGCGGATCAGCTTGCCGGTCGGGGTCCGGCCGTCGATCAGGGTGCCGCGGAGGTAGGTCTGCCGGACGACGCCGGAAAGCGCCTTGCCGTCATACGGGGTGATGGGGTTCTTGTGCTTGAGCTTGGAGACATCCACAACGAAAGCCTCGTCCGGGGCAAATACGGCGAGGTCGGCGTCGTATCCCAGCGCCAGTTGGCCTTTATTGCCCAGGCCGGCGAGTTGGGCCGGCTTTGCCGCCATCCACGAGAGAACCTGCTCGAGCGGGATGCCGCGGTGCCGGGCCTCGGTCCAGATCAGCGACAGGCCCAGCTGCAGCGAGGAGACGCCGCCCCAGGCCACGGCGAAGTCACCGTTTTCCAAGTCCTTCAGGTCCAGGGTGGACGGGGAGTGGTCCGAGACGATGCAGTCGATGGTGCCGTCCTGCAGGCCGGCCCACAGCAGTTCGCGGTTGGAAGCTTCGCGGATCGGCGGGCAGCACTTGTAGGCTGTGGCGCCGTTCGGGATTTCCTCGGCCGTCAGCGTCAGGTAGTGCGGGCACGTTTCCACGGTGAGGCGAACGCCGTCGCGCTTGGCGGTGGCGATCATGGGGAGCGCGTCGGAGGAGGAAAGGTGCAGGATGTGGGCGCGGGCTCCGGTCCAGCGGGCCCGTTCGATGACCTCGGCGACGGCCTTGTTCTCGGCCCCGCGCGGGCGGGAGGCCAGGAACGTGGAGTAGTGGTCGCCGCCGGGGTGGGGCGCGTGGTCGATCGCGTGGGAGTCCTCGGCGTGGACGATCATGAGCGAGTCGAAGGACTTGAGCTCGGCCATGTCCTGTTCCATTTCGTCCGCTTCCAAGTGCGGGAACTCGTCCACGCCGGAGTGCAGCAGGAAGCATTTGAAGCCGAAAACGCCCTCGTCGTGCAGCGGCCGCAGTTCGTTCTTGTTGCCCGGGACGGCTCCGCCCCAGAAGCCGACGTCCACGAACACCTGGTCCCCGGCCACCTCCCGCTTCAGTTTCAGGGCCTCCACGGTAGTGGTGGGCGGGATGCTGTTCAACGGCATATCAATGATGGTGGTGACGCCGCCGGCCGCTGCCGCCCGGGTGGCGGACGCGAATCCCTCCCACTCGGTCCGGCCGGGCTCATTGACGTGCACGTGGGTGTCCACGAGGCCCGGCAGGAGGGTCTCGTCGTCGGCGAGTTCAATGACTTCACGGCCGGAGAGGCCGTTGCCCAGCGGCTCGATCGCGACAATCACGCCGCCGCGGATGCCGACTTCCCGGGCGGCGATGCCGGCGGTGGTCAGCACCCGCTGCCCGCGGAAGACGACGTCGTAGGTTTCTTCAGACACTGAGGGTCTCCTTTCCCGGAGCACTGTCCAGGGTGCGGGCGCCCTGGACGGAGTGCGCCACGTTGGCCAATTGCTCGCCGAGTTGCCGTCCGAGGCGCTCCAGCAGCGCCGCGGCGTCGGTTATACATGTGTCTACATTGCTTTCCAGCTCCGTCAAAGCGTGGACTGCGAGGAACCCGGAACTGCTGATCTGCTCCGGGGTCAGGACGGACCGGCCGCACACCGCGACCACCGGAACCTTGGCGCGGCGCGCCGCCCGGGCAACGCCCACCGGAGTCTTGCCCAGGAGGGTCTGTTCGTCGAGGCTGCCTTCGCCGGTGATCACCAGATCCGCGCCGGCCAGCCGCTCGGCCAGCCCGGTGAATTCGAGGACGACGTCGATGCCGGGCCGGCGGGTCGCGGCCAGCACCGCGATGGCTGCGTAGCCCACGCCGCCGGCAGCCCCGGCACCCGGAGCGTCCGCAGCCTTCCGCGCGCGGGGCCCGATTTCGGCGCAGAGCACGTCCACAAAGCGGGCCAGGGCGGCGTCGAGGGCTGCTACGTCCTCGGGGGTGGCGCCCTTCTGCGGGCCGAAGATCGCAGCGGCGCCTTGGGCACCAAGCAACGGGTTGTCGACGTCGCTGGCGAGTACGAAGCGTGCGCCGTCCAGGCGGGAATCGAAGTTGGAGAAGTCGATCCAGTCCAGCCGGGCCAGGGCCGCACCGCCGGGCGGAAGTTCGTTGCCGTCGGCGTCGAGGAGCTTGGCACCGAGTCCCTGCAGGACCCCGGCGCCGCCGTCGGTGTTGGCGCTGCCGCCGACGCCCAGGATGATCTGCCGGCACCCGGCGTCGAGCGCGGCCCGGATCAGTTCGCCGGTTCCCTTGCTGCTGGCGCCATTGGCGGAGGCGGAATCAGGGCGGCCGCCCCTGCCGCCGGGCAGGACGGCGAGGCCGGACGCGGCGGCCATCTCAATGACCGCCTCGCGTCCGCGGACCGCGAACTCCGCCCGGACCGGCGCGCCGGTGGGGCCGCTGACGACGGCGCTGCGGCGGGTGAAGCCGGAGCCGACGGCGGCATCGAGGGTGCCCTCGCCGCCGTCGGCCACGGGAATCCGCAGTACCTCCAGATTACTGATCTGTCCGCTGTCGCGGGCCGCCGCGTGCAGCCCTGCTTCGAGGTGCCGGGCGACGTCCGGGGCCGAGAGCGATCCCTTGAACTTGTCCGGCGCTATGACGACGCGCATCTCAGGCCTGCAGGGCCAGAATGGCGGTGGGGGCGTCCTCGGCGGTCTCGGCCAGGGCCTCGAACTCGTTGACAGCGTTGATTTCGGTGCCCATGGAGATGTTCGTGATCTTCTCCAGGATGACTTCCACCACCACCGGAACCCTGAACTCGCCCAGGAGCGCCTTGGCCTTGTCGAACGCGGCCGGCAGGTCCTCCGGGTTTTCCACCCGGATCGCCTTGCAGCCCAGGCCCTCGGCCACCTTTATGTGGTCCACGCCGTAGCCGCTTGCGGTTGCGGAGAGATCCGTGGAGTTGATGTTCTCGAACGCCAGGGACACGTTCTGTTCCATGTTGAAGCCGCGCTGGGACTGGCGGATCAGGCCCAGGTAGGAGTTGTTGACCACAACGTGGATGTACGGCAGGTTGAATTGCGCGCCCACGGCCAGTTCCTCGATCATGAACTGGAAGTCGTAGTCACCGGAGAGGGCAACCACGGTCTGGTCCGGCTTGCCGCGGACCACGCCCAGCGCGGCGGGGGCGGTCCAGCCCAGCGGGCCTGCCTGTCCGGCGTTGATCCACTTGCGCGGGCCGAACACGTGCAGCATCTGGGCGCCGGCGATTTGCGACAGTCCGATGGTGGAGACGTACGTGGTGTCCTTGCCGAATGCTTTGTTCATTTCCTCGTACACGCGCTGCGGCTTGATCGGCACGTTGTCGAAGTGGGTCTTGCGGTGCAGTGTGGCTTTGCGCCCGGAACATTCGTCAACCCAGGCGGTGTAGTCCGGCAGGGACCCGGCGTCCAGGCGTTCCCGGGCCAGCTCCAGCAGCCCATCCAGGGCGGCGCCGGCGTCGGAGGCGATGCCGAAGTCCGGGGAGAACACGCGGCCGATCTGGGTCGGCTCGATGTCGATGTGCACGAACGTGCGGCCGGCGGTGTAGGTGTCCAGGCCGCCGGTGTGGCGGTTGGCCCAGCGGTTGCCGATGCCGATCACGAAGTCGCTGCGCAGGAAGTTCTCGTTGCCGTACCGGTGGCTGGTCTGCAGGCCCACCATGCCGGCCATGAGTTCGTGGTCATCCGGGATCGCGCCCCAGCCCATCAGGGTGGGGATCACGGGGACGCCCAGCAGCTCGGCCAGTTCCACGAGCTGCGCCGAGGCTCCGGCATTGATGATGCCGCCGCCGGCCACGATCAGCGGGCGCTCGCCTGCGGTGAGCATGTCCAGTGCCTTTTCCAGCTGCTTCCGGCTGGCCCTGGGCTTCTCCACGGGCAGGGGCTCATAGGTGTCGATATCGAATTCGATCTCGGCCATCTGCACGTCGATCGGCAGGTCCAGCAGGACCGGGCCCGGGCGGCCGGAGCGCATCAGCTGGAAAGCTTTCTGGAAGGCTCCGGGAACCTGGCCGGGTTCAAGGATGGTCATGGCCAACTTGGTGACCGGCTTGGCGATGGACTCGATGTCCACGGCCTGGAAGTCCTCCTTGTGCAGCTTGGCCACGGGTGCCTGGCCCGTGATGCAGAGCATCGGGATGGAATCGGCCCACGCCGCGTACAGGCCGGTGATCATGTCCGTGCCCGCGGGGCCCGAGGTGCCGATGCAGATGCCGATGTTGCCGTCCTTGGCCCGGCTGTAGCCGTCGGCCATGTGGCTGGCGCCTTCAACGTGGCGGGCCAGGGTGTGGCGGATGCCGCCGTGGGCCCTCATGGCCGAATAGAACGGGTTGATCGCCGCGCCTGGCAGGCCGAACGCCTCGGTGGCGCCCTCCTTTTCCAGGATGGCGACGGCTGCGTCTACAGTGCGCATTTTCGTCATGGTGTGCTCCTTGAAAGTCTGTTTTTGGGTGTGCTGAAGGCAGGCCCGGCGAATCGTCGCGGGCACCTCTTGTTGGGGGGAGGGCGGGCCGCCGTCGTAAATCCCGACGCCGGCCGGTGCGTTCGTGTCGAAATGCCCCTTGACGGGGCGGCAGCGCCGCTTAGTTGCGGCCGCTGAGCTTCAGGACCTGCTTGAAGAGGCCCGAGTGGTCCAGGCCGCCGTCGCCCTGGTTGACGGTGGCGGCGACGAGCTGCGCGACGATGGCGCCGAGGGGGACGGCGACATTGGCCTCGCGGGCCGCGGAGGTGACGATGCCGAGGTCCTTGTGGTGCAGGGCCAGGCGGAAGCCGGGGTCGAAGTTGCGGTCCAGCATCTTCTGGCCCTTCTGCTCCAGGACCTTGGAGCCGGCCAAACCGCCGCCGAGGACCTTGAGGGCGGCGTCCGTGTCCACGCCGTAGGCCTCGAGGAAGGCGATCGCCTCGCCAAGGACTTCAATGTTGACGGCCACGATCAGCTGGTTGGCTGCCTTGACGGTCTGGCCGGAGCCGGAGGGCCCCACGTGGACGATGGTCTTGCCGACGGCGGCCAGGACATCCCGTGCCGCCTCGAAGTCGGCGGCGTCACCGCCCACCATGATGGACAGCGCGGCGTCGATGGCGCCTTGTTCGCCGCCGGAGACCGGGGCGTCGAGGGGACGGATCCCGGCGGCCCGGGCGTCGTCGGCGAGGCCTTTGGCGACGTCGGGGCGGATGCTGCTGGCATCAACCCACAGGGCGCCCGGCTTGGCGTTGGCGAACACGCCGTCGGGGCCGCTGACCACGCCTTCGACGTCGGGGGAGTCCGGCACCATGGTGATGACCACGTCGGCGTCCCTGACGGCCTCCGCGATGCTCGCGGCACCCTTGCCGCCTTCGGAGACGAGCTTGTCGGTCTTGTCCTGGCTGCGGTTGAAGCCCGTGACCGTGTGGCCGGCCTTGACGAGGTTGATGGCCATGGGCAGGCCCATGATACCGAGGCCGATGACTGCGATGTTGCTCATTGTGGTTCTCTTTCTGACGTCTTTGTGTGCGTTTTAGCGCGGGTGTGCTTCTTTGCGCTGGTGCGGACTGAGGGAGCGGGTGGGGATTACTGCGAGACGCGCTGGCGGATGGCCCAGCTGAATGCGGTCCCCGCGGGTTCCTTGTATTCGAGGCCGATGTAGCCCTCGTAGCCGAGTGCGCGGCTGCGGGCGATCCATTCGCCGAGGGGAAGCTGCCCGGTTCCGGGAGCCCCGCGGCCGGGGTTGTCGGCGATCTGGATGTGGCCGAAGTCCTTGGCGTGCTTTTCGATGACGGCGGCGACGTCGTCACCGTTCACGGCCAGGTGGTAGAAGTCCGCGAGGAGCTTGATGTTCCCGGCGCCGGATTCCTGCTTGACCCGGGCGATCACATCGAGGGCATCCTGTGCCTTGAGCAGGGGGTACCGGGGGGCGCCGCTGACGGGTTCCAGGAGGACCGTGCCGCCGATGCGGGCCACGCCGGCAGCCGCCGCCGCGAGATTTTCGGCGCCAATGGCGTCCTGCTGCTCAGCGGATTCGCCGTCAATGCGGTTGCCGTAGAGGGCATTGAAGGCCTTGCAGCCGAGGCGCTCACCGATGCCGGCGACGACGTCGATGTTGTCCTGGAATTCGGTGGAACGTGCCGGCCAGGAGACCAGGCCGCGGTCGCCGCCCGGCATGTCGCCCGCGTTGAAGTTCAGGCCCGTCAGCTGCACGCCGGCGTCGGTAATGGCGTTCTCAAACCGGGCAACCTCGACGTCGGTGGGGACGGAGGTCTCGAAGGGCCACCAGAATTCTACGGCGTCAAAACCGGCGGCCTTCGCGGCGGCCGGGCGTTCCCAGAGGGGGAGCTCCGTCAGGAGGATGGAGCAGTTCACGGTGTACGTCATTGTGGGTTCCTTCCGGTGTGGGCGGGAGCTGGATCCCGGGCACCTTTGCCTTGCAGATCCTTGCTTGTTTTCCGCTTTGTGGAATTAAGATTCTGCTTTATGAAAAGTGTAGGGAAGGTTGGGCCGGGGAGTCAAGGGGTGAGCGAATGGGGGTGTGGCTGCGGGGTGAGGCGCGAGGGACCCCGATATTCTTGCCCCGGCACCTCGGAGCGCGGGAGCCTAGGGGAGTTCAGGCTCCGGCAGTTCAGGGCACGCGGGCAGCAGATGCGGCGAAATTCCCTACCGCTTCGTTGGGTCCTTGCGGATACCCAGACCCACGAGTGCGCCGACCCCGAGGCCGATCAGGAGGCCCGTGAATGGCTTGTCGACGGTGGTGACCCCGATGGCGAAGCCGAGGGCCGCGCCAAGGAGCATTCCGATCCACAGGGATTCGTACTTCACAGCCTCAGGCTAGCAAGCATCGCCCGGGCCGCAAGGGCTCCGGGCTGGGTGACCAGAATTGGCGCGGAGGCGCGACCGGCGGAACCACGCAGGAGTCCGCCCTCACAGACGGGGCGGACTCCACTGCGTGGATCGGTATTGGTGGGTCGGTATTGGTGGATCGGTATTGGTGGATCGGTCTTAGGTCAGGCGGATCTGGCGGTTGACGTCCTTGTACAGCAGGTACCGGAAGTTGCCCGGACCGCCGGCGTAGCACGCCTGGGGGCAGAAGGCGCGCAGCCACATGAAGTCGCCGGCCTCCACCTCCACCCAGTCGTCATTGAGCCGGTAGACGGCTTTTCCTTCCAGCACGAAGAGGCCGTGCTCCATGACGTGGGTTTCCGCGAAGGGGATGGAGGCGCCGGGCTTGAGGGTGACGATGTTGACGTGCATGTCGTGGGCGAGGTCCTCCGGGTCCACGAAACGCGTGGTGGCCCAGGCCCCGTCGGTGTCCGGCATCGCCCGCGGTGCGACGTCCTGGTCGCGGGTTACAAAGGATTTCGCCGTGTAGCCGTCCAGCGGCTCGTAGGCCTTCCGGATCCACTGGAAACTGGCGATCTCCCCGGACTCGTTCGCCACGGACCATTGGGCCCCCGCGGCGAGGTAGGCGTAGCCGCCCTCGCCCAGCCTGTGGATTTCCCCCTCGAGGGTCAGTGCCAGGGCGCCCTTGGTCAGGAAGATGACGCCTTCGACGCCGGCCTCCGGCTCGGGCTTCTCCGAGCCTCCGCCCGGTCCCACCTCGACGATCAGCTGCGAGAACGTCGTGGCAAAACCGGCGATGGGCCGGGCCAGGATCCAGGAACGGGTGTTGGTCCAGCCGGGCAGTTTGCTCGTGACGATGTCCCGGAGCACGCCCTTCGGAATGACGGTGTAGGCCTCCTTGACCACGGCCCGGTCGGAGAGGATCTGGGTCTGCGGCGGAAGCCCGCCTTCGGGGTAGAAATAGTTGCTCATGGGTGCGTTCCTTTTGCTGAGGGAGTGGAGGTGTTGGCCAGCCGGGGGTGGGCCAGCGCGGTGAGTTCGGGGAGCCCGACGCCGGCCAGCGCCAGGACTTCTTCGGTGCCGACGGCGCCGCACTGGACGCCGCGCAGCACGAAGGCTGCCAGAGCCCGTGCGGTGGCGGGTTCGTCCAGAACGCCGCCGGCGGTTTGGTCCATGTAATTGCGGAGCCGGGCAGCGGCGGCCGGGAGCCCTTGCCGGTAGAAGGCGTAGGTCGCGGCGAACCGGCTGGGCAGCTGGGCGGGGTGGAGGTCCCAGCCCTGGTAGTAGCCGCGTTCCAGCGAGCGGCGGACCAGCCGGCCGTGGAGCTGCCAGGCCTGCTCCACGTTCCCGCCCACCGGGATGATGTTGGTGGAGCCGTCGGAGAGCCGGATCCCGGTGCCGGCCGCGGCAAGCTGCATGACTTCCTTGGCAAAGTCCGCCACGGGATGTTCCATGGACTGGTATTCGGCGGAGATCTGCAGCGATGCTGAGTAGTCGTAGGTGCCGTAGTGCAGCCCGCTGATCCGGCCGGGCACCGCGTGCGGCAGGCGCGCCACCGGCGAGGTTCCGTCCGGGCCCAGGATGAGCTGCGGCGTTTCCACCTGCACCTCAAAGCGGAGCCGGCCCGCGGGGAGCGAGTGGACTTCCTCGAGCCGGGACACGGCGAAGGCCATGGCCTCCACCTGCGCCACCGTGGTGACCTTGGGCAGGGTGAGGACGAGCCCGTCCGGCAGTTCGCCGGCCGTGGCCAGCTGCGAGACGAAGAGATCCAGGGTCCGCAGACCCCGGGCGCGGGTGGCAGCCTCGAAGCACTTGAAGCGGATCCCGATGAACGGCGGCGCGGTACCGGCGGCGACGGCGGCGGCCACGGCGGATGCCGCGGCGACAGCGGCGGCGTCCTCGGCGTCGTCGCCCCGGTCCCCGAACCCGTCCTCAAAGTCCAGACGGAGGTCCTCGATCGGCTCGCGTGAGAGCTTGGCCCGGACCCGCGGCGCGACGGCGGCGGCCAGTTCGGTTTCCTGGCCCTGCAGCGCGCACAGGCTTTCGACGCCGCCGCGGGCATCCACCGCGGCGAGGGCCTGGGCGCCCCAGTCCGCGGCGAACTCCGGGCTGAAGCGGTCGGCCGGAACGTAGACGGTGTGCACCGGCTGGCGGGAGCCGTCGTCGCCCGGGTAGCTGCGCTCCAGCAGCCGGTCGGTGTCGGCGAGCTGCGCATCGATCCGGGCGAGGTCGGCCCCGGAGAGGGCCGGCGTTACCGGACCCTGGCTCTGCAGATGGCTGCGTGCTTGCGGCCTGGCACTGGCGGAGGTGGCTGCCATGCCTCAGCCCACCAGCTCGTACGCCGGCGTGGTGAGGAAGTCCGTGTAGTCCTCGGACAGGCAGATGTCGCCGATGAGCTTGCTGGCGGGCAGGTAGTGCTTCATGAAAGCGTCCTCGCCCACCTCGCCCCGGAGCTTCTCGGTTTCCTCGGCCAGGATCCCGGATACCAGCTCGCGGGTGACGGTCCGGCCAGTGTCGGCGAGCACAGAGTGGTTGCGGATCTGCTGCCAGACCTGGGACCGCGAGATTTCCGCCGTCGCCGCGTCCTCCATCAGGTTGTGGATGGCGACCGCGCCATTGCCCGAAATCCACACCGCTGTGTAGGCGACGGCAACGTACAGGTTCAGGCGCATGCCTGCCTCGGTGACCGTGCCACGGGCGGAGGCGACGTCCAGGAGCTGGTCCGCGGTGACCGAGACTTCCGGGCGCTGCCTGTCCAGCTGATTCGGCCGCTCGCCCAGGACGGCGTCGAAGACGTCCCGGCAGACCGGCACCAGGTCCGGGTGGGCCACCCAGGAACCGTCAAAGCCGTCGTTCGCCTCACGGGTCTTGTCCGCGCGCACTTTCTCGAACGCCTGGGCCGTCACCTCGGGTTCGCGGCGGTTGGGAATGACGGCCGCCATGCCGCCCATGGCGAAGGCGCCGCGGTGGTGGCAGGTCTTGACCAGCAGTTCGGTGTAGGCACGCATAAACGGCGCGGTCATAGCCACGGTGGCGCGGTCCGGCAGCACAAAGCGCGAGCCGGCGTCACGGAAGTACTTGATGATGCTGAACAGGTAGTCCCAGCGGCCAGCGTTCAAGCCGGAGGCGTGGTCGCGGAGTTCGTAGAGGATCTCGTCCATTTCGAATGCTGCGGGGATGGTCTCGATCAGGACGGTCGCGCGGATGGTGCCTTGCGGAATGCCGAGGTAGTCCTGGGCGAAGACGAAGACCTCGTTCCACAGCCGGGCCTCGAGGTGGCTCTCCATCTTGGGCAGGTAATAGTAAGGGCCATGGCCATTCTTCAGCAGCTGCCTGGCGGTGTGGAAGAAGTGCAGGCCGAAGTCCACCAGGGCGCCTACGGTGTGTTCGCCGTCGATCAGCAGGTGGCGCTCTGCCATGTGCCAGCCGCGCGGGCGGGCGACAACGACGGCCAGCGGGGCATCGGTCCGGAGCGTATATTCCTTGCCCTCGGGGGACGTGTAGGCCAGGGTTCCCGCCGCGGCGTCGCGGAGGTTCAGGATTGATTCGATCACGTTGGACCAGGTGGGAGTGCTGGCGTCCTCGAGGTCCGCGAGCCAGACCTTGGCCCCGGAGTTCAGGGCATTAATGGCCATCTTGGCCGGTGCGGCCGGACCCGTCATTTCCACCCGGCGGTCCTGCAGGGCTGTCGGGGCCGGGGCCACCGTCCAGTCGCCTTCACGGATATCACGGGTTTCCGGCAGGAAATCGAGCCGGCCGGTGCGGGCCACCTCGTCGCGTTTGACCGCGCGGGCCTTGAGCAAATCCACGCGGGTGGCGGCGAATCGCTGGTGCAATTGCTCAATGAAGGCCAGCGCCTCGGGTGTGAGGATCTCCTCCGCGCGGTCAACGGGGCGGCGGGCTGAAATGGTGAGGGCCATTGTGGTCCTTCCTGGTCGGTGAAGCAGGCGGCGAATCAGGCGTGGGTCAGCGCGGCGGCCGGGACCGTCGCATGGGCAGCCGCGACAACCGCCGCGGCGACGTCGGCGGCAACGTGGGGGTCGAAGACGCTGGGAATGATGTAGCTGGCATTGAGCTCGTCGTCGGCGACCCGGTTGGCGATCGCCGCGGCGGCGGCCACCAGCATCTCGGGGGTGATGTCCGCCGCCCCCGCGTCCAGCAGCCCGCGGAAGAACCCTGGGAAGGCCAGGACGTTGTTGATCTGGTTGGGGAAGTCGCTGCGGCCGGTCGCCACCACAGCGGCGTGCCGTGATGCGACCACCGGGTCGATTTCCGGCGTGGGGTTGGCCATGGCGAACACAATAGCGTCGTTGGCCATGGATGCCACCTGTTCTTCGCCGATCACGTGCGGTGCGCTGACGCCGATGAAGACGTCGGCTCCCTTGAGCGCTTCGTGCAGGGTGCCCGAGAAACCCCGTTCATTGGTGTTCTCGGCAATCCACGTGCGGTGCTCGTCGTCGTACTGTTCGCCGAAGTGGATCGCTCCCGATCGGCCGGCGGCGATGATGTTGCGGGCCCCCTGTGCCTTGAGCAGCGCGATGATGGCGGAGCCGGCGGCGCCGACGCCCGAAACGACAATCCGGACCTCGGAGAGTTTTTTGTCCACCACGCGCAGGGCGTTGGTCAGGGCTGCCAGCGTGACGATTGCGGTTCCGTGCTGGTCGTCGTGGAAGACCGGGATGTCGAGCTCCTCGCGGAGCCGGGTTTCGATCTCGAAGCAGCGCGGAGCGGCGATGTCCTCAAGGTTGACCCCGCCATAGACCGGGGCGAGCGCCTTGACGATCCGGATGATTTCCTCCGTGTCCTGGGTGTCCAGGCAGACCGGCCAGGCGTCGACGTTGGCGAACTGCTTGAAGAGCGCGGCCTTGCCTTCCATGACCGGCAGTGCGGCGGCCGGGCCGATGTTGCCGAGGCCCAGGACGGCGGAGCCGTCGGTGACGACGGCGATGGTGTTGCGTTTGATGGTCAGGTTCCGGGCGGCCTCAGGGTTTTCCGCGATCGCCAGGCAGACGCGGGCGACGCCGGGGGTGTAGGCGCGGGAGAGGTCGTCGCGGTTGCGCAGCGCGACCTTCGGCACAACTTCCAGCTTGCCGCCGAGGTGCATCAGGAAGGTTCGGTCCGAGACGTTCCGGACCGTGACGCCGTCGAGCGCGTTGAGCGCGTCCTTGACACGTGCGGCGTGCTCGTCGTCCGTGGTGTTGCAGGTGACGTCGACTACCAGGGTCTCATGGTGGGATTCGGTGACGTCCAGGGCCGTGATCGCGGCGCCGGCCGCACCGACGGCGGCGGCCAGTTCGCTGGTGGCGGTGAAGCTCGAGGGCGCCTCCACGCGCAGGGTGATCGAATTTCCGGGGCTGGGATTCGCCATTGAATTTTCCTCCTAGTCGGCCCGCGGACGGGCTCTTACTGCACTCACTTATTTCGTATGATGGATATTATTATCTACTTTGTGGAAATACAAGCCCCCAGGGGTCCGTCGGCGGCGGGGGCGGTACTGTATCTTGTGTCCACTAGGCACTTTTTTCACGATGTGGATAAAATTTGTCGTAAGCAACCCCTCAGGAGAGCAAAGTTATGGCGGAAAAAGCCCCCGGAGGCGTGCAGTCCGTTGAACGCGTCTTCGAACTTCTGGAACTGATCACCGATGCCGGCGGCGACGTCACCCTCAGCGAACTCTCGTCCTCCACCGACCTGCCGCTTCCCACCATCCACCGGCTGCTGCGCACCCTCGTCACCCTGGGCTACATCAGGCAGCTGCCGAACCGCCGCTATGCCCTGGGCCCGCGCCTGATCCGTCTGGGCGAGGCGGCGAACAAGCAGCTCGGGGCGCTCGCCCGGCCGCAGCTCCAGTCCCTCGTGGAACGGCTCGGGGAAACCGCCAACATGGCTGTGCTGGACTCTGACATGGTGATGTACGTGGCCCAAGTCCCGTCCCTGCACTCCATGCGGATGATCACCGAAGTGGGCCGCCGCGGTTACATGCACGCCACCGGCATGGGCAAGGCGATCCTGGCCCAGCTGGACGATGAGACGGTGCGTGGCATCGTGACCCGGAAGGGCATGCCCACACCCACACCGAAGAGCATCGGCGACGTCGAATCCCTGCTCGCCGACTTGAAGCTGATCCGCAGCCGCGGCTATTCGATCGATGAGGAAGAGCAGGAGATCGGCGTCCGCTGCTTCGCGATTGCCATCCCCAACGCGCCGACCCCCGCGGCGATTTCCGTCTCCGGGCCCGTTTCCCGGGTGGACGAGACTTTCGCGGACCGGGCTGTGCCGTTGCTGCGCGAGGCAGCCCTGGCGATCTCCCAGGACCTCAACAAGAGCTGACATCCAGCGGCCGTGCCGCAGTCCGCCAGGCCAGATTGCGGCCCCTTTTCCTTCACGGGGAGGGGCCGCAACGCTCATGCCGGTGGTGTCTTGGGGGACTAGTGTTCGGATGTCGCGGCGGACTCCACCGGGACTTCCTTGCCGTCGCAGTCGATCAGTTTGCCGTTCTCGTAGCGGTCGCCCTCGGCAAGGCACTGAAGGTCTTCCTCGCGGATGACCCGGCCCGTTCCGGCCACAAAGACCGACTGGTTCTCCGAGTTGCCCTTCTTCAGGTGGTTGAAGAGCAGGTTCAGCGCGATGGCCATGACCGCTGCGGAGCTGATGCCGGAATGGAAAATCGTTGCGAACCAGCTGGGGAACTTGTCGTAGAACGTGGGGGCGGCGATCGGGATCATCCCGAAGCCGATGGAGGCGGCGACGATGATCAGGTTCATGTTGTTCCGGTACTCCACCTTGGCCAGGGTCCGGATGCCGCTCGCGGCCACCGTGCCGAAGAGCACGATTCCCGCACCGCCCAGGACGGCTGTGGGGACCGCCGCGACCACGCGGCCGAGCACCGGCAGCAGGCCCAGCAGCACCAGGATGACGCCGCCGGCCGCCACCACATAGCGGCTCTTGATCTTGGTGACGGCGACCAGGCCAACGTTCTGGGCGAACGCGCTCTGCGTGAAGGAACCGAAGACCGGCGCCACGAGGCTGGAAACCATATCTGCCCGCAGGCCCGCGGCGATCCGCTTCGAATCGACCCGGGTGCCCACGATTTCGCCGACGGCCAGGATGTCGGCCATGGTCTCGGTCAGGATGACCAGGACCACGATCAGCATGGAGATGATGGCGGCAGCCTCGAAGGTGGGTGCGCCGAGGTGGAACGGTGCGGGGAAGGCGACGATCGGGCCGTCACCAACCTTTGAGAAGTCCGCCATGCCGGTCACGACGGCGACCCCGGTTCCGGCGACCATGGCCAGCAGGATGGACAGGCGGGAAATGGTGGCGCTGCCGACCTTGCTCAGCAGGAGCACGAGGGCCAGGGTGATGGCCGCCAGCCCGATGTTGGCCACGCTCCCATAGTCCGCCGCCTTCTTGTTCCCGCCCATCGCCCAGTTGGCCGCCACGGGCATCAGCGTGAGGCCGATGGTGGTGATGACTGTGCCGGTGACCACCGGCGGGAAGAACCGGACAATCTTGGAGAACACCGGGGCGATCAGCAGCCCGATGGCTGCAGAGGCAATGACAGCGCCGAAGACGGCCGGGAGACCGCCGCCGCCGGTGACGATGGCGACCATGGTCGCCACGCTGGCGAAGGAGACGCCTTGGACCAGGGGGAGCTGGGAGCCGAAGAACGGCACGCCCAGGGTCTGGAGCAGCGTTGCCAGGCCGCCCATGAAGAGGGCCGCGGCGATCAGGACCCCGACGTCGGCCGGGGCCAGGCCGGCGGCCTGGCCGACGATCAGGGGGACGGCGATGATGCCGCCGTACATGGTCAGGACGTGCTGGAAGCCGTAGGCGAAGCTGCTTCCGACGGAGAGCCGTTGGTCCTCGGGGCGGGGAGTGCCGCCGGTGCCGCCGGTGCCGCGGGTGCGTGGCAGCCGGGCGGTCGATTTTTTGCGTGCGTTCATGGCAGACCTTCTTGGTTCATGGCGGACGTCGTTGTCCGGCTAACAATGTCTGGCTAACGGGTGCCGGAGTGCCGGCGCCGGAGGCCCGGGCCGGCCGGCCCGGGAGTCCTAGCAGAAGCCGGCGATCCCGGACCAGGCGATTTCTGCGGGGCTGGCGTCTTCACGCTGGACAGTGGCCTCGATCAGGCCGTAGGGGCGGTCGGCGGCGAAGAAGACCTCGTTGGGGTTGTCGAGGCCAAAGGGCGAGAGGTCGACGAGGAAGTGGTGCTTGTTGGGCATGGAGAACTTGATCTCGTCGATCTCGGTGTGCGCTTCCAGGACCTTGGCGCCCATGTCGAAGAGGGTCTGCTGCAGGGCGTGGGAGTAGTTTTCGCTGAAGCCCTCCAGCAGCAGGCTCTTGACGTCCTCGTAGCTCTTGTTGAAGTCGAACGTGCCGAAATCGGTGCCGGTCCTGAAGCGCCAGCGGGCCGATACGTCCGTGGCGAGGATGCGGTCGGACGTTTCCGGGAGGGTGGTGTACTTGTCCCGCGGGAAGCCGCTGAACCCGGACTGGGTCGACTTCAACACGGTGAGGTCCTTGAGCCCGGCGATGAGGTGCTCGGTACCGCTGTCGCGGACAAGGACCGCGGTGCGGACGTCCTGGCCGCTGCGGACGAAGGAGTGGTCGTGCCCGGTCCCGTGGGCCTGGATCCGGTCCCATTTGTAGGATTCGGCTGCCCAGCGGCCGCCGGTGACCCAGTCGAAGTTCGAGGTGAAGTGCTTGCCCAGCCGCAGCAGGAAGGCTTCCGGGGAGCCGATGCCGTCCCGGGCGAAGGCATAGATGGTGTTCTTTTGGGTGTCCGTGGCCACCACATGGCTGTTGTCGCCTTCGAGGTGGGCAGCCGCGAAGTCCCCGCGCAACTGCGAGGTGACATTCAGGTCTTCGATTTCATGGCGGTCGGTGTCCCTGGTGATCTTGACGACCCGGACTTCGGCTTTTCCGTACTGGTTGTGGCCGAGGACGATCTTGTTGCTCATGGTCTGATTCCCAACTTCAGGTATGTGGCACCAAAGTCCCACATAGAAATTAAGCGCGTGTTTCCCGCGCGTTTCTCATTCCGTCGGCCCACAAAAAAGAGCCGACATCAGTTGATGCCAGCTCATTACGACCCTGCCTGCTGCTCCCAGGTTACGTGACCTGCGCCACGAATTGGGATTAAGCGTAGCCCGGTCCGGGCGTGGTGTACATCACTTTTCGAAAAAACGGTTTGTGACCGCGGCGGCCAACGCTCTTGACCGCCGGCTCCGCCCGCCCCTACTCTTTTCCACATAACAATAAATCATTTCCAAATTGTGGAACTCTTCCGCGTGCTTCGACTCGGTGCGGAGAAGCGCCCACGCAATGCATGAGGAGGAATCCATGAACTCGGAGGAGACGGACAGTGCCGTTGAATTTCCGGCGCCCGGGGTGGAGCTGTACCTGCCGTTCGCCGCCACGGACTTCGGCGCCACGGACCCAGACTTCTACATTCCGGCCGACTGCGAGCGGAGGGACCGCGGCTTTTCCCGGTGGCTCCGCGCGCTGCCGCTCTTTGGCCGGTAGGCGTTTTTTTGGGCGGTTGGGCGGTTGGGCGGTAGGGCGGCGTTGGCGTGAAGACCCGGAAATAGAGATTTCACATAACGAAAACAGGCTTCCCTCAAATAGGGCGCGCCGCGCGGACATCCCGGTGCTACTGTCGATCTTGCCAACGGCGGGCAGCCCGGGATCCGGGAAGCTATCTACCAGGCGCAACCTTCAAGGCACATGCTGAAGACTGGTCACCGTCGCATACGGCCCTTGCGTACCCGTCACGGTGTACAGGCTTCCGCAGGTAGGGAGTGGCGGCATGACTACAACCGATACGGCCCAGAAGTTCCTGGCGAGATCCATCGAGTTGGCCACGGCCAACGTCCTGAACGGCGGCGGCCCGTTCGGCGCAGTGGTGGTCACTGCGGACGGGCTAGCGTTCGACGGCGTCAACCGCGTCACCGCCACCAACGATCCCACGGCGCACGCCGAGGTCACGGCCATCCGGCAGGCCTGCAGCGAACTTGGCACTTTCGATCTCAGCGGAGCCACGCTCTACTGCAGCTGCGAGCCGTGCCCCATGTGCCTGGCGTCCGCACTGTGGGCGCGGGTGTCACGCGTGATGTTCGCCGCGGACCGGCACGATGCCGCGGCTGCGGGGTTCGATGACGCCGTCTTCTACGAATACTTCGAAAACGACCAGCGCGACACGCTCATGCCGGTGGGCAGGCTGCAACTGACAGACCCGCAAGCGCCCGCGGCATTGGATCCCTTCAAGGCCTGGAACTCGCTTGAGTCCCGGACCGACTACTAGCGCCGGGGACTGCGGCCATGTTGGATCTGCTCCCGCACCTGGGCACATGGCGGCCGGCCGCGTCCGGGCAGCTCTGCGCGGTGGCCACCGTCGTGGGCACTGCCGGATCAGTGCCGAGGCCCGTGGGCACCACCATGCTGGTCTCGGAGACCGGCGAGGTGCTGGGCAGCCTGTCCGGTGGATGCGTTGAAGGGGCCGTTGTGGAAGCGGCCCTGGAGGCAATGCGCGACGGCGGGACGCGCCGAGAGGTCTTCGGATACAGCGCCGAGGACGCGTTTGCCGCCGGGCTGACCTGCGGCGGCAGGCTGGAAATCCACATCGAACCCCTGGGCGCAGGGCCCGGCCGGCTGCGTCTGGACAGCCTGCAGGCCCTGGCCGGGAGGCATCCGGCCGGGGCCGCGCTGATCCGCAGGATGGACGCCGGCGGACGCGGCGCCGTCGTGGTTCCTGACCCGGCGGCCTTCCGGGTACTGCAGTCGGCCGAACTCGCCGCGCTGCTCGGGGCGGGCGGGTCCGCCGGTGCCGGGCGCATGCTGCCGGCCGCGGCAGCCCAGCTGGAACCGCTGCTGAGGGGAGGCCGTACCGGGCTGATCCGGCTCGCGCCCGCGGGGGAGTGCCAGCCGGAACCCGTCAGCCTGCTGGTGGAGAGCCGGCTGCCCGCGGCGCGCCTGCTGATCTTCGGCGCCAATGACTTCGGTGCGGCGCTCGTCCCGGCCGCGAAACTCCTTGGCTTCCACGTCACGGTGTGCGACGCGCGCCCGGCGTTCGCGCAGCAGGACAGGTTCAGCGCCGCGGACGAGGTGGCCACGGCCTGGCCGCACCGGTACCTGGCGGACCAAGTGCTGGCCGGCCGCACCGACGCCCGGACGGCCATCTGCGTGCTCACACACGATCCGAAATTCGATGTCCCGCTCCTGCAGGCCGCGCTCGGCCTGGACGTGGACTATGTCGGCGCCATGGGGTCCAGACGAAGCCACCGCGGGCGGATCGATGCCCTGCGGCAGGCCGGCGTGGCCGACGGCGACCTGGCCCGGCTGCACTCACCCATCGGCCTGGACCTCGGGGCCGTCACGCCGGAAGAGGTCGCGGTCTCCATCACGGCAGAACTCGTGGTCAACAGGAGCAAGGCCGCCGGGCTGGCCCAGGGCAGCGTGTCCCTGAAGGATGCCAGCGGCCCCATTCACCACTACGCCCGCAATCATCACGACAGCAACCATCACGACAGCAGCGCCGGCATGCCGGAACGTCAGGAGGCCCAGTGGACCTGAACACCATCGAGGCCGTGGTCCGCACCGCGGATCCGGCGCAGTGGCGCGAAGGGGACGCCTGGCTCGCGGGGGGCACCGTGCTTTTCTCCTCCGGGAGCCCCGGCGCCGGACAGGAACCGCTCCGGCGCCTCCTGGACCTTGGCTCCACGGACTGGACACCCATAGCGGTGTCGGCGGCCGGCATCGAGCTGGCGGCAACCTGCACCATCGCGCAACTGTATGCATTCCCGGATGAGGATGCCGGCTCGGACGCCGGCCGGGGGCTGGCCGGGAACTGGCCCGGCGTGGAACTCGTCCGCCCCTGCTGCGAGTCCTTTGTGGCCTCCTTCAAGGTCTGGACCATGTCCACGGTGGGCGGCAACCTGTGCACTTCCCTGCCGGCCGGGCCAATGATCTCGCTTTGCGCGGCGCTCGACGCCACGGCCACCATTCTGGGCCCCGGCGGCGCCCGCCGCACGCTCCCGGTGCTGGACTTCGTTACGGGCGACGGGACGAACTGCCTCGCTCCCGGCGAGCTCCTGCGCAGCGTGAGCCTGCCGGCGGCGGCCCTGTCCTCCCGGGTGGCCTTCCGCCGGTTGTCGCTGAGCAACCTGGGCAGGTCAGCGGTGCTGCTGATTGGAAGGCTCGACGTCGGGGGCGCCCTGGTCCTGACCGTCACCGCAGCCACCAAGCGCCCCGTGCAGCTGCGCCTGGAGTCCTCCGCGGCGGCGCTCGCCGGCGCCCTCACTGATGCTCTCTCCGAGGCCTTGGATGCCGCCATCCCCGATGAGCTGTACCACGACGACGTCCACGGCCTGCCCGCCTGGCGCAAGGACATGACATACCGGCTGGCCCATGAAATCCAGGCCGAACTCACCACCCCGGCAGACCGCGACCCGTTACGCATATCCTGTGACTTCTGGCCGCCGCGGGGCGGGACCCTGAACGGTGGACCCCGGACGGAAGGTGCCTGAGCATGAGAATTGAGATCAACGGCATCCCGGCGCAGGCCGAACCCCGCCCCGGCCAGTGCCTGCGCACGTTCCTTCGCGAACAGGGGAACCTGGGCGTGAAGAAGGGCTGCGACGCCGGCGACTGCGGCGCCTGCACGGTGCACGTGGACGGGGTCCCGGTGCACAGCTGCATTTATCCCGCCGTCCGCGCGGAAGGCCGGGCGGTCACCACGGTGGAAGGATTGGCCGCCGCCAGCGCCGCCAGCGCCGCCGGCGGGCCCGGTGACCCCAACAGCACCGCGCTTCATCCGATGCAGCAGCAGTTCCTGGACCGGCAGGGCTTCCAATGCGGCTTTTGCACGGCCGGCATGGTGATGACGGCAGCGACGTTCGATGAGGAGCAGAGGGCGGACCTGCCGCGGAACCTGAAGGGCAACCTGTGCCGGTGCACCGGGTACACGGCCATCGAGGACGCCGTCTGCGGGAGGGGGAGCCGCCCGGACACCTCAGCCCCGGACACCTCTTCTGAGGGGCACGGCCGGCCGGAGCCGCGCCCCGGACAACTGGGCGACGACGCTCCCGCGCCGGCGGGCCTCGCCATCGTCACGGGGCAGGCCCGCTACACCCTCGACGTCCCGGCCGAAGAACTGCCCGGGCTGCTGCACGCGAAACTGCTGCGCTCCCCGCATGCCCACGCCCGGATCCGCTCCATCGACGCAGCAGCCGCGCTAGCGATTCCCGGCGTCGCGGCGGTCTTCACCCATGAGGACTCCCCGGCGCAGCTGTTTTCGACCGCGCAGCACGAGCTCTACACCGACGACCCGGACGACACCCGAGTGTTTGACGACGTCGTGCGGTTCACCGGCCAGCGCGTCGCCGCCGTCGTCGCCGGGACGGTGGCGGCGGCGGAGGCAGGCGTGCGGGCCCTGAAGGTCGACTACGAGGTGCTGGATGCGGTCTTTACCCCGGAGAACGCCATGCTCCCCGGCACCCCCGCCCTCCACGGGGACAAGGACGCAACCACGGCCCGCATCAGCCGGCCGGAGCGGAACGTCGTCGCGGAACTGGATTCCGAGCTCGGCGATATGGCGGCCGGGTTCGCCGCGGCGGACTTCATCCACGAACACACGTACCGGACTCAACGGGTGCAGCACATGGCGCTCGAAACCCATGCCTCCATCGCCTCCATCGGCGGTGACGGGCGCCTGCTGATCCGCACCTCCAGCCAGGTCCCGTTCCTGGTGCGGCGCACCCTGGGCCGGGTGTTCGGCCTGCCGGAAGAGCAGATCCGGGTGGTTGCCGGACGGGTGGGCGGCGGTTTTGGCGGCAAACAAGAGGTGCTCACCGAGGACGTCGTGGCTCTGGCGGCCCTGAAGCTCAACCGCCCCGTGCAGCTTGAATTCACCCGGACCGAACAGTTCACCGCCGCCACCACCAAGCATCCCTTCACCATCCATCTCAAGGCCGGCGCCAGCCGCGACGGGAGGCTGACCGCACTGAAGCTGGAGGTGCTCACCAACACCGGCGCCTATGGCAACCACGCCACCGGGGTCATGTTCCACGGCTGCGGCGAGTCGTTGGCGGTGTACAAATGCGCCAACAAGAAAGTGGACGCCCACGCCGTGTACACCAACACCGTGCCGTCCGGTGCCTTCCGCGGCTACGGGCTCAGCCAGATGATCTTCGCGATCGAATCCGGCATCGACGAGCTCGCGGCAGGGATCGGCATGGACCCCCTGGAGTTCCGCCGCCGGAACATGGTCCGGGAAGGCGACGACATGCTGTCCATCCGCGACGAGCCCCAGGAAGACGTCCGCTACGGCAGCTACGGCCTGGACCAGTGCACGAAGCTGGTGGAGGACGCCCTGGCCCGTGGACGGGAACGCTGGCGTGCGGCCGGCCTCGACAGCCCGGGACCGGACTGGGTGGTCGGGGAGGGGACTGCCCTGTCCATGATCGACACCGTCCCGCCACGCGGCCACTTTGCCCACTCCAGGCTCCGGCTCCTGCCCGACGGGACCTACGCCGCCGACGTCGGGACGGCAGAATTCGGCAACGGCACCACCACCGTCCACGCGCAGCTCGCGGCCACCGCGCTGTCTACCTCTGCCGCCCGCGTCACCCTCCGGCAGTCCGACACCGACCTCGTGGACCACGATTCCGGCGCGTTCGGATCTGCCGGCACCGTGGTGGCCGGCAAAGCGACGCTGGCCGCCGCAGAGGACCTCGCCCTCCGCATCCGCGCCTTCGCCGCCGGCCTCCGCCGCGTGCCGCCCTCCGGCTGCGTCCTGGACATGGACGCCGTGGTCTGCGAGGGAACCCTGGTGCCCCTGACGGAAATTTACGGCGCCGCGGAGCAGGCCGGCGTCGAGCTCGCCGCCGAGGGGCGTTGGGGCGGGACGCCGCGCTCGGTGGCGTTCAATGTCCAGGGCTTCCGGGTGGCGGTGAACACCGGGACGGGGGAGCTGCGGATCCTGCAGAGCGTGCAGGCGGCCGATGCCGGCGTGGTGGTCAACCCGCGCCAGTGCCGCGGCCAGATCGAAGGCGGGATCGCGCAGGCCCTCGGCTCTGCGCTCTACGAGGAGGTCACAGTGGACGACGCCGGCCGCGTCACCACCGACGTCCTGCGGCAGTACCACGTCCCCTCCTTCGCCGACGTGCCGCGCAGCGAGGTGTACTTCGCCGACACCAGCGACAAGCTGGGCCCGCTGGGCGCGAAATCCATGAGCGAGAGCCCGTTCAACCCGGTGGCGCCGGCGCTCGCGAACGCCATCCGGAACGCCACCGGCGTGAGGTTTTCCCAGCTGCCCATCTCCCGGGACAAGATCTACCTGGGCCTGAAAGAGGCAGGGCTGGTTCCCCCGCTTTGAGGCCGCTGACGGCCTATAGTCGGACGATGGAACAACGAATCTTGGGCAAAACCGGACGAAACGTCTCCACCGTCGGGTTGGGGACCTGGCAGCTTGGCGCGGACTGGGGCAACGTGGACCCCGCGCAGGCGCAGGCCATCCTGGCGGCCTCCGTCGAAGCGGGCGTCACGTTCTTCGACACCGCGGACGTCTATGGCGACGGCCGCAGTGAGCAGGCCATCGGCGCCTTCCTGGCCGACAACCCCGGCCTGGACATCACGGTGGCCACCAAGATGGGCCGGCGGGTGGAGCAGCGGCCGGAGAACTACAACCTCTCCAACTTCCGCGAATGGACCGACCGGTCGCGGCGCAACCTGGGCGTCGAGCAGCTGGATCTGGTCCAGCTGCACTGCCCGCCCACCGCCGTGTACAGCAACGACGAGGTCTACGACGCGCTGGACACGCTCGTGGCCGAGGGCGTCATCCGCAACTACGGCGTCAGCGTGGAGCGGACCGAGGAAGCCCTCGAAGCAATGCGCCACGACGGCACCGCCACCGTGCAGATCATCCTCAACGCCTTCCGGCTCAAGCCGCTGGACAAGGTGCTGCCCGCGGCTGAGGCCGCCGGCGTGGGCATCATCGCCCGCGTCCCGCTCGCCTCCGGGCTGCTCTCCGGCAAATACACCGCGGATACGTCCTTTGCGGAGGACGACCACCGGAACTATAACCGCACCGGATCGGCGTTCGACGTCGGAGAAACCTTCTCCGGCGTGGACTTCGGCCAGGGCCTCAAAGCGGTGGCCGAGTTCGAGGAACTGGTGCCCGACGGCGTCAGCACCGCCCAGGCGGCCATCGCCTGGATCGCGGCGCAGGACGGCGTCAGCACGGTGATCCCGGGCGCGCGGAACGTGGACCAGGCGCGCGCCAACGCCGCCGCGGCGGGTGTTAGCGGCATTGACGCAACGTTCGACGTCGGCGTCCGCGAAATCTATGACCGCTACTTCCGCGAAACCATCCACCCGCGCTGGTAGACCCTCCTCAAACCAATGCAGGGTCAGAAACGGCCCATGGCGGCGTGGTTCAGGGCCGTAGCTGACCTCGCGTTGTAGTTGGCGTAGCCGACGTTAGGCCGGCGGGTACCACACCCGCTTCCCCTCAACGCGTGCGAAGGAAGTCAGGGTGTGGGGTTTCGCGGACTTTTCCGTCATGATGTCCAGCACCCCGACATTCCGGACCAGGAGCGCGTCACCGATCAGCGAGCGGTGGCAGCGCCACGGGACGGCTTCCGCGCACATGATTGCGGAATCGTTGGCCCGCCCGCGGTCCAGCAGCTGGTCGATGGCCGCGGAGAATTCTTCGGTCTGCATGTAGTCCGCATATCCCCGAAACGACGCGTTGCGCCAGGCGCCGTTGGGGCTGTCCTTCCGGGCGTGCCGCAGGCCACCGAGGGATTCCATTCGCCGGTAGGTGATTCCGCTGGCCCGCACGCTCGCGGCCAGCGCGTCCCCGTTGAACTGTGGATTGTGGCGCGACTTCGGGACGGTGCGCACGTCGATCAGCTTCTTGACGCCGTGGGCCTGCAGGATGCCGATGAATTCGCCAATGGGATGAGTGGAGTGCCCCACCGTGAAGATGGTCATGTCCGTCATCCCCCCATGCTAAAGCGGCACGCCTGCGCCGCCAGTGTAGCGGCCCGGATATTCTGGAGGACCTACCGGCTGTCAACGAAACGGGTACGGAATGACTTCATCCTCCATCGATGGCTTTGTTGACCGTCTTGCGGCTGTGGAAACAGGGCCGGGGTGCAACAACTTCTTCGATCGCACCGTGCCGGGAAATGCGCAGCGCCGGCGAAACCTGACCATCTACCTGCGTGAGATGCAGGACCGCGACCCAAACGTCCTGCTCGTGGGGGAAGCCCCCGGTTACAGGGGCATGAGGATTACCGGGGTTCCCTTCACGAACCGCACCATGTTCGAGGGCCCCGCCAACGAGTTTGGGCTTTTCGGGCCGGGGAAGGGCTACGTGCTCCCGGCGGATGCTGCGGGGATCGCTGCGGAGCCGACGGCCACGGTGATGTGGCAGGTGCTGGCCGAGCTGGAATTCCTGCCCCTGCTGTGGAGCGCCTGCCCGTGGCACACCCACGTGCCCGGGCGGCCGCTGTCCAACCGCACGCCAAAGGCTTCCGAGGCTGCGCTGGGAACTCCGTTTTGGCAGGCGCTCGCTGAGGCGTTCCGCATCGACACCGTGGTGGCCGTGGGCAACGTGGCCTACCGCAGCCTGCAGCGCAGCGGCATGGACGTGCCGAAAATCAGGCACCCGGCGCACGGCGGCCGGTCCGGGTTCAAGCGTGGACTGCAGGAGTTTTTGGCTCACTCGCGCTAAAACCGGCGCTAGTCGAGGAGGTGCAGCTGGTCGGCAGAGTCGAGGTCCTCGCCGCCGGAGAGGTCACTGCAGTCCACCAGATAAACCAGGTCCGGGTTGGCCCGCAGGAAATGCCGGGCGCCGGCGTCGCCCGTAGAGGATTCCGCGGCTTCGGCGCGAAGTCCGGCATCGAGCAGCAGCGGATGTCCCCGCTGCAGTTTCCCGTCCGCGTCGCGGTAGGCGGCCGCCGTCACCCGGCCTGGCCGGTGCGACGTCAGCAGCCGGGTGACGGTCTCCCTGGTCAGGCCGGGCTGGTCCACCAGCGCAATGAGCACATGGTCCTGCGGGGCCGCCGCGGCGATACCGGCCCGGAACGAGCTGCCCATCCCGCTGGCCCAGTGCGGGTTGTCGATGACCCGGTGCCGGCCGAGGTCGGTGGCGGCGCGGACCCTTGCCGCATCCGCGCCAAGCACCACCACCACCTCCCGGCAGCCGCCCGCGAGCAGCACGTCAGCGAGCACTTCCACCAGCGTGCGGCCATGGAAGGGGAGCAACGCCTTGGGCCCGAGCCCCAGCCGGGTCCCGGCTCCGGCGGCCAGCAGCACCGCCGTCGTGCCGCCGGATCCGGTGCCGTGCGCTCTGCTGTCGCTCATTTGCCCACCATAACGCGCTTCTCAGGCGTCGCCGCCGGTTCCGCCGGTGGTCCCGGCGTTGACGTCCAGGAGCTTGTAGCGGTCTATCGCGTAGGCGGGCGCCCCGCCGTCGACCTCTCCGCGCGAGGCCAGCAGCTGGAGGGTCTTCACTACAATCGAGTGGATGTCGTTCTTGAAGAAACGGCGGGCCGCGGCGCGGGTGTCGGAGAAGCCGAAGCCGTCCGCGCCGAGTGAGGCGAACTGGTGCGGCAGGAACTGCCGGATCTGGTCCGGCACGGCCTTCATGTAGTCGGTGACCGCGACGACCGGCCCGGTGGCACCGGCGAGCTGCTGGGCCACGAACGGGACGCGGGCGGGCTGGCCGGGGTTCAGGAAGGCCTCTTCTTCTGCCGCGAGGCCGTCGCGGCGCAGTTCGGTCCAGGAGGTCACGGACCAGACGTCCGCGGAGACGCCCCAGTCCTCGGCGAGGACCCGCTGGGCTTCGAGGGCCCACGGAACGGACACGCCGGAGGCCAGGATCTGGCTTTTAGGCCCTTCAAAGTCCGACGCCGACACCCGGTAGATGCCTTTCAGGACGCCGTTGACGTCGAGGTTTACGGGTTCGGCCGGCTGGAAGATCGGCTCGTTGTACACCGTGAGGTAGTACATCACGTTCCGCGACGGATCGTTGTCGGCAATTTCTTTCCCGGCTTCGCCGGGCCCATACATCCGCTCCAGGCCGTCACGCATGATGACGCCCATCTCGTAGCCGTATGCCGGGTCGTAGGTGACGACGGCCGGGTTGGTTGCCGCCAGGATCGGGGAGTGGCCGTCGGCGTGCTGCAGGCCTTCGCCGGTCAGCGTGGTGCGGCCGGCGGTGGCGCCGATGATGAACCCGCGGGTCATCTGGTCGGCGGCGGCCCAGAAGGAATCGCCGGTGCGCTGGAAGCCGAACATCGAGTAGAAGACGTAGACCGGGATGAGCGGTTCGCCGTGCGTGGCGTAGGACGTTCCGGCGGCGGTGAAGGCCGCCACCGCCCCGGCTTCATTGATGCCCGGGTGGATCAGCTGGCCCTGGGCCGATTCCTTATAGGCAAGAACGAGCTCCCGGTCCACGGAGAGGTAGCCCTGGCCGTCCGGGTTGTAGATCTTCGCCGTCGGGAAGAACGCGTCCATGCCGAACGTGCGGGATTCGTCCGGCACGATCGGGACAATGCGGTGTCCGAACTTTTTGTCCCGGAGCAGGTCCTTGAGCAGGCGTACAAAGGCCATGGTGGTGGCTGAGCGCTGCTTGCCGGAGCCTCGCCTGGCGATCCCATAGGTTGCGGGATCGGGCAGTTCCACGGGCGCATGGTCCGGCCGCCGCTCGGGGACGAAGCCGCCGAGTTGCTTGCGGCGGTCCATCAGGTACTGGATCTCGGGGGAGTCCATGCCGGGGTGGTAGTACGGCGGCCGGTAGAGGTCCGCTTCGAGCTGGTCGTCCGTGATCGGGATGCGCAGGTGGTCGCGGAAGGCCTTGAGGTCCGCGAGGGTGAGCTTCTTCATCTGGTGGGTCGCGTTGCGGCCCTCGAAGTGGGTGCCCAGGCCGTAGCCCTTGACCGTGTGCGCCAGGATGACCGTGGGCTTGCCCTTGAACTCGGTGGCGGCCTTGTAGGCGGCGTAGACCTTGTTGTAGTCGTGCCCGCCGCGCTTGAGGTTCCAGATCTGGTCGTCGGTCAGGTCCTGGACCATTTCCTTGGTCTGCGGGGTCTTGCCGAAGAAGTGCTCRCGGACGAACGCGCCGGAYTCGGCCTTGTACGTCTGGTAGTCCCCGTCGACGGTCTCGTTCATGATCTTCACGAGCGAGCCGTCCTCGTCCTTGGCCAGCAGGTCATCCCACTCCCGGCCCCAGACGACCTTGATGACGTTCCAGCCGGCACCGCGGAAGAACGCCTCGAGTTCCTGCATGATCTTGCCGTTGCCGCGGACGGGACCGTCGAGGCGCTGGAGGTTGCAGTTGATSACGAAGTTGAGGTTGTCGAGCTTGTCGTTGGCCGCCAGCTGCAGCAGGCCGCGGGACTCGGGCTCGTCCATTTCGCCGTCGCCCAGGAACGCCCAGACCTGCTGGTCCGAGGTGTCCTTGATGCCGCGGTTGTGCAGGTACCGGTTGGACTGGGCCTGGTAGATGGCGTTCATCGGGCCGATGCCCATCGAGACGGTGGGGAATTCCCAGAACTCCGGCATCAGGCGCGGGTGCGGATAGGAGGACAGGGCGTGCCCTTCCTTGGACTTCTCCTGCCGGAACCCGTCCAGGTCCTCCTCGGAGAGCCGGCCTTCCATGAAGGCGCGGGCGTACATGCCGGGGGAGGCGTGGCCCTGGAAGAASACCTGGTCGCCGCCGCCGGGGTGGTCCTTGCCGCGGAAGAAGTGGTTGAAGCCGACCTCGTACAGGGTCGCGGCGCCGGCGTAGGTGGAGATRTGGCCGCCGACGCCGATGTCCGCCCGCTGTGCCCGGTGCACCATCACGGCGGCATTCCAGCGCAGCCAGGCRCGGTATTTGCGTTCGATCTCTTCATCGCCGGGGAATGCCGCTTCCTGGTCGACCGGGATGGTGTTGACGTARTCCGTGGTGGTGACCATCGGAACACCCACGSWCTGCGCGCCGGCCCGCTGGAGCAGGCTTCGCATAATGTACTGGGCACGTTCGGTGCCTTGTTCCTGAATCAGGGTATCCAGGGACTCCAGCCAYTCGGCGGTCTCTTCCGGATCACGATCAGGCAGCTGGTTTGTCAACCCGCTGAGGATATGGGAGGTATCTTCTCCTGCAGCCACGTCCAACCTCTCTTTGAGCGCATCTATCGGCACCCTCAGCTCCGGGCAGGGTGACTGCCTGGCGTGAACGCGACGTGTGCGACATATCGGTTACATCAGCCCGGTCGTATGCGCCGGGCAAGGTCCAATCACGGTACGCCTGCCTGTATTAGCCGGGCGGTTGCCCGCGCAGGCGTAGTCGTCATCAGCCACTCTAGCCGTGTGGGCTGATGGATGCGTAGCCGCCCTATGGACCCGTCCCCGTATTTCACGGGCATACTGGTTGTGTGACGAAGCGCTGCCCGGCAGCCTCCGGATCGGTCTGTGTGACGCAGAATATGGCGGATCGCGGTGCCAACAGCTTGAAGCGAGAGCTCAAAGGGTGTTGGCTTGGAGTAATGGAAATCACTAGTGCCATTGAAAACATGAAGCAATTCAAAAAGCATAGGAGCAACACGTGAGCGAGGCCGACGCCGCCACTTCGGTAAATGTGGCGGAGAAACTGGGTTTCAAAGACGGGGACCTGATTCAGGAATTCGGTTATGACGACGATGTCGACTTCGACTTGCGGGACGATATCGAAGATCTCACGGGCTCTGAGCTTCTCGATGAGGACGATCACGAGGTCGTCGATGCCGCCATTCTCTGGTGGCGGGCAGGTGACGGAGACCTCGTGGACACGCTGGTCGATTCGCTGACCACTCTCACCGAGGGCGGCGTTGTCTGGGTCCTGACTCCCAAGTCCGGCCGGGACGGCTACGTCTCGCCCGCCGACATCCAGGACGCCGCGCCCACCGCAGGGCTCCACTACACCACCTCCGCCGGCGTCTCGAAGGACTGGAGCGCCACCCGGTTGGTCACGCGGAAGAACAAGTGACCCAAGCGGTCCAGCACGAGGGCTCCGCCGTGAGTCCTGTTCCCGGCGCCGTTCCTGGCATCGGCGATGCCGCGCCGGATTTCGAGCTCGCCAATCAATTCGGGGAACCGGTGCGCCTCTCGGACTTCCGCGGCCGCAACGTCGCCATAGTCTTCTACCCGTTTGCCTTCTCCGGGATCTGCACCGGGGAACTGTGTGAAATCCGGGACAACCTGGCACTGTTCGAGGATGCCGACGCCGCCGTGCTGGCAGTCTCGGTAGACAGCAAATTCGCCCAGCGTGCCTATGCCGAAAAGGAAGGCTACGGCTTCGATCTGCTGGCCGACTTCTGGCCGCACGGCGCCGTGGCCTCGGCTTACGGCGTGTTCGACCCTGACAGCGGCATGGCGCTGCGCGGCACCTTCATCATCGACGCGGCGGGAATCGTCCGCTACGTCGTGGTGAATCCGCGCGGCCAGGCCCGGGACTTCGCCGAATACCGGGCGGCCCTCGCGGGACTCGGGGGGAGCTGATCCGGTGAGGCAGCGGCGGCCAGGAATCGGCATGACCGGGTTTGCCAGCCTCCCGCCGGTTACGGCAGCCGGGAGCGCCGCGGAACTCCAGCGCACCGAGTTGGAGGCCCTGCAAGGCATCCACGGCCTCCTGTCCGGGGAGCAGTTCGCCGTGCTGACGGGCGCCGGCCTGAGTACGGATTCAGGCATCCCGGACTACCGCGGGCCCGGCGCCGCACCGCGGACCCCCATGACCTACCAGGAATTCATCGGCGAGCCGGGAAACCGGCAGCGCTATTGGGCCCGCAACCACATCGGCTGGTCACATCTGCGCAGGGCGGATCCGAACGATGGCCATGCCGCTGTAGCCCGGCTGGAGCAGCGGGGGCTTCTCACCGGCCTCATCACCCAAAACGTGGACCGGCTCCACGAGGACGCCGGCAGCGTTAACGTCGTGGACCTTCACGGCAGGTTCGACCAGGTGGTGTGCCTGGACTGCCACCGGCGGTTCAGCCGCCGGATGCTGGCCGGTGTCCTGGAAGAACTCAACCCCGGGTTCCTGGAACGGGCACAGGCGGCCGGGGTGGTTGAAATGGCACCGGACGCCGATGCCGCCGTCGAGGACACCGAACTGATTGGATCGTTCATCGTCGCCCGCTGTCCGGCCTGCGGCGGCACCCTGAAACCGGACTTCGTGTACTTCGGGGAAAACGTGCCCAAGGACCGGGTGGAGCGCTCCTACGCCATGGTCGACGCAGCCCGGGCGCTCCTGGTGGCGGGCTCGTCGCTGACCGTGATGAGCGGCCTGCGTTTTGTCCGCCACGCGGCGAAGCAGGGCAAAGCCGTGGTTATCATCAACAGGGGACCGACCCGCGGGGACGGCCTCGCCACCATCAAGCTGGAGGCAGGCGTCAGCGGGGCCCTGACCTGGCTCGCCGCCGAGCTGCCGCCCCTGTAGCGATGGCCGGGCCGATTGGCGCTTGGCCGGTGATGTCCGGTACAGTAGCTGTTCGTTGGTTGAAGCGCTGAGGCGCGGATACCGCGGTTTGGGTCTTTAGCTCAGCTGGTAGAGCGCCACGTTTACACCGTGGATGTCATCGGTTCGATCCCGGTAGGACCCACCACAGAAAACCCCGCCTTTACGGACCACTCGGTCCGGAAGGCGGGGTTTTGTGCGTCCCGGCGGGGGATGCTGCGCGCCCCGAAAATGTCAGGGCTCCGCCCTACTGTGACGGGCATGGAACACGTGATGGTGAAAACAGGCCCGGACGGGCGGCCCCTGGCGGTAGTGCGCGGGGGAAGGGAGTGGTTGATCGGGGCCGAGCCCGTGCGTTGGTTCGAGCGGGTCAGCTGGTGGGAGGCCGAGCGCCGGATGCCCAAGGGCCTGAGCCGTGTGGATGTCGAGGTCTGGCAGGTCCAGGCGAGGCTCGGCCGCAACCGCGGATCTGCCCTGACCACCATGGACCTGATCCGGGACGGCCTCGGTGGGGGCTGGCGGCTGCGGGGGGCCGTTGCGGACGCCGCATAGGCTGCCTGAGAGGGCAACAATCGCCCGGCCCGGCCCGCTCAAAAGGGGACCCCGGACCGTGGTATCACCCGGGCATTGGAAAAGCCTTCCACCGCGACTATTGGGGGATGCCGCGGTGGAAGGCTTGTAATGAATATACCGTGAACGCTTGGAAATGTGAAACACCGGCGGCGTTTCTGCGCGCCAAAATTACGCCAGTCGATGGCCTAATCGCGGGCCCCGCGAGCCCGCCGCCTAGGATGTTTTCATGACCGCCACGAGTGCCCGCCGAATCGCCAGAGTCCGCCCGCTTTCCCCGGCTGCCGGGGACGAATACTTCTTCGTCGCCAACGACGCAGCGGACTTTGGCAGTGCGGCGGGCAGGGTGTGGACGGTGACACCCTCTCCGTTCCCGGGTTCTGCCGCCAATGCCGGCAGCCTGCCCCGCAGAGGTTGGGAGGTCGGCGCGAGGGTGGAGGAAGCGTCGTTCACGTTCCTCGCGCCCTGTGTCCCGGCCAACGTCCTGGGCATGGCGCACAATACCGGTGCCGCCGGTCGCGGGCTTCCGCCGCAGGCCTTCCACAAGGCGTCCACCAGCGTGGTCGGCCCGGGGGACGCGGTTGAACTCCGGCCGGGCGTGGGCCGCGTCGAGCCGGAGGCCGAACTGACCCTCGTCATCGGGAGCAGGGCCCGCGGACTGACGCCCGGCAACGCCATGGGCGCGGTCCTGGGCTACACCATTGGAAATGACGTCTCCGCCAGGAACCTGCAGGAATCCGATGAGCTGTGGATCAGCGCCAAGAGCCAGGACACGTTCACGCCCGTGGGGCCCTGGATCGTCACGGACCTGAACGGTGACGACCTGGCGATCGGCATCAAACACAACGGTCAGGAACTCCAGGCAGCCAGCTCCGCCGACCTTGGCTGGAATGTCGAGGAAATCCTCACCTATCTCACATCCTTCATGACCCTTCACCCGGGTGACCTGGTGCTGACGGGATTCCCCGCCGAGTGTGCGCCGATCGTCCCCGGCGACACCGTCACGTGCCACATTGCCGGCATCGGCGAGCTGACGAACCCCGTGGTATCTGCCGCCTAAGGGACCGGCGGTCCCCGACGAGGCCCGCCGACGGGGGAGCAATGGATGCACGGGCCCTGCCGGTCCCGGTTCAAGGCGCCAGACATTATGATGGTTAGTGTTCAGCTGACTGGACGGCATTCGAACGAGTGGCGCGGCGACTTGCGCGCGATACCTGAAGGAGAATCATGGCCGATTCCCGAGTTTCCCGACCCTCCGACGGATTGGGGAGCGCGTCACCCGCACCGGCTGTCACCCGTGCCGCCGCCGTGATGGAAGCCCTGGCGGCATCCGCGACCGGACGCCTCACGCTCAGTGACCTGTCCCGGGAACTGGGAATCCCGAAGTCCTCCACCTCCAACCTCCTGCTCGCGCTCGAGGAGGCGAGGCTGATCAGCCGCCAGGGCGCGGAGTTCACCCTCGGCCGGAAGTTGGTTGAGCTCGGTGCTGCCTACCTCAGCCGCCTCGACGAGGTCCAGGAGTTCTACCGCTTCTGTGAACAAGCCCCGACGCTTTCGGGAGAGACGGTCCGGATCGCCATGCTGGACGGAACAAATGTCATTTACCTCGCCCGCTACGAAGGGCACCCGGCGGTGCGCCTGACGTCCAATATTGGCGACAAGATGCCCGTGTCCCTCTGTGCTGTGGGCAAGGCACTGATCGCGCGGCTGCATGACCACGACGTCGACGAGATGTTTCCCGACGACGCGACTCTTCCGGTCCTGACGCCGAAGTCGCTCCGCACGGGTGCCGAGCTCAAGGCGCAGCTCACGCTCATCCGGGAGCAGGGGTATGCGTTCGAGGACGAGGAATCCACCACCGGCGTCGTGTGCCTGGCCGTCGCCGTCCCGACCCGGGGCGCACACGGGCCCAGCCTCGGCCTTTCGGTCACCGCGCTGAAGGCGACTTACTCGCAGGAGCAGGGCGCCATGATGGTGAAGGAACTCCAGGACCTCGCCCGGTCCCTCGGCAATCCCATGGGCTAGGGGCCCGCGCCGCGGGGCGTTTTGGGACGCCCCGGAATAAATCTGATTATTCATTGGCTAGGCGATCACTATGCTGTACGCTGTTCAGCATAGTGATCGACTCCTTGGGGTTGCTCACACCCACCAGACCAACGGGGGTCTGGAGTGTTCTTGAGGGAGTGCTTGTGACAACTAGTACTAATACACCGCTCGCTGAAGCGGACGGCGCCGTCGTCGATCCGGAACAGCTGCGACGGGCAACGCTTGCCAGCTCTGTGGGCTCCGCGCTGGAGTACTACGACTTCTACATCTACGGGCTGGCCTCCGCCCTGATCTTCGGCCCGCTGTTCTTCAAACCGCTCGGCGAGGACGGGGCCCTGATTGCATCCTTCGCCACGTACGGTGTGGGCTTCGCGGCCCGGCCCTTCGGCGGGATGGTCTTCGGCTACATCGGCGACCGGTTCGGCCGCAAGATGGTCCTGATCCTCACCATCGGCCTGATGGGGACCGCCAGCTTCGCCATCGGCCTGCTGCCGACGTACGAACAGGCCGGCATGCTCGGCGCCGTTCTTCTGGTGACGCTGCGCATCCTGCAGGGACTGGGTGCCGGCGCTGAACAGGCCGGTGCCACCACGCTCATTTCCGAAGTCGCGCCGCGCCGCCGTCGTGGCTTCTTCGCGTCGCTCCCGTTCGTCGGCATCCAGCTGGGAACCCTGCTCGGCGCCGGAACATTCGCGCTCATTGCCATGGCAGACAAGGCCGTCCTGGAGGGCTGGCTATGGCGGGTGCCCTTCCTGGCCAGCGTGCTCCTGGTTGTGGTGGCCATCTTCATCCGTCTCCGGTTGAAGGAAACGCCCGTCTTCCAGGAACTGGAAAAGCACAAGAACGTGGTCAAGAACCCCATCGGCCAGCTGTGGAAGCACTCGAAGAAGAACGTGCTGATCGGCATCGGCCTGCGGATGGGCGAAAACGGCAATTCCTCGATCTACTCCGCCCTGCTCATCGCGTTCCTGGCGGCCAAGGACGGCGTTTTTCCCGGCGACAAGTTCATCGGTCCGGTCGGCCTGCTCATCGCCGCGGGCTTCGCGGCCGTCATGGTGATCACGTTCGGTGCGCTGTCCGACCGGTTCGGCCGGGTGCCTGTCTACCGCTACGGTGCACTGTTCCAGGCGCTCATCGCGCTGCCGGCGTTCTACCTGGTGACGCTGGGCAATGTCACGCTGGTCTGGATTGTCATGGTGGTGGGCATCGCCCTCGGCGTTCAGTCCATGCTCGGCCCGCAGTGCCCGCTGCTGCCTGAACTCTTCGGCTCGCAGTACCGCTTCACCGGCGTGGCCATGAGCCGGGAGCTCTCCGCCGTCCTGGCCGGCGGACTGGTCCCGCTGGTCGGCGCCGCGCTGCTGGCCGCCACGGACCATTCCTGGCTGGTGCTCGCCATCTACTCGCTGGTCCTGGCGCTGATCTCGTTCGTCACCACCTTCTTCACGCCCGAGACGGTGGGACGCGACCTTCTCCTGACGGAGGATGCGCACTAGGCGGTATCCGGGCCGCAGACGCTCCGTCCGCGCAGCACAGGCCGTGGCCCCTTCCACCCAGGAAGGGGCCACGGCCGTTTCTGCGCGACCCGAATACCACGTCGACGGGCGGAACCCGCCTCGCCCAACGCAAAGGGCGGCCCACCGTTTCCGGTGGGCCGCCCTGTGTGCGCCGCGGCGCTAGTGCAGTGCGAAAGAGTGGACTCAGTAGAAGTGCACCGTGTCCACCTGGTGGGGGAGTTCGCCGCCGTCGAGGTAGGTCCGCAGGTTGCTGCAGAAACGTTCGGTGATCAGCCGGTTTTCGGCGGCACTGAGCGCCGAGGTGTGCGGGGACACCATCACCCTGGGGTGGGTCCACAGCGGGCTGTCCTGCGGCAGTGGCTCCACGGCGAAGACATCGAGGCAGGCATAGGAGACCTGGCCGTTGCCCAGGGCCTCCAGAAGCGCCTCTTCATCCACCACGGTGCCGCGGCCCACGTTGACGAAGACCGTTCCGGGCTTCATTGCGGCGAAGACCTCGCGGCTGAAGAGCTTCTCGGTGTACGGCGTACCGGGCAGGGTATTGACGACGGCGTCGGCGGTGCCCAGCAGGCCGGCGAGGCCGTCGTTGTCCGTGACCGTCTCGATCCCGTCGATGGCCTCCACGGTCCGTTTGGTCCCGCTGACGCTCATGCCCAGGGCGCGGGCGATCCGTGCGGTCTCGAGCCCGATCTCGCCGAGCCCGGTGACCACCAGGCGGGAGCCGTTGACCAGGCGGGTGGGGGTGCGGAGCTCGGGCCAGAGCTTGGCCGCCTGGTCCTGGGCCAGCTCGGCGCTGCGCTTGAAGCCGTTGAGGATGCCCAGGGCGGCGAACTCGGCGAGCGGCAGGGCGTGCACCCCGGCCGAGGTGGTGACCCTGAACTTCTGCAGCGTCGCGGCGTCCAGCCCCGATGCCTTCACGGCACCGCCGGCGCCGGCCGCCATGGCATGGATCCACTCAAGCCGGGGATTGCTGCCGGCGATCCGGGCGAGGCCTGCCGGGCTTTCGTTGGGGAGCCCGTACAGGACCTGGGCCGTGTTGAGCATGTCCCAGTAGCGCTCTTCCTGTTCCGGCGTCCGGCGGAAGTCCGGGTCACCCGCATGGTCGGCGGGAAAACGTTCCGGCGGCAAGAGCTCGGGGTCGTAGAGGACGGTCACGGACGGATCTACGGCGCGGATGCGGTCCACCAGCTCTGCTTCGAGCGGGACGGCGATCGCGACGGTGGTTTTGGTCGTCATAGTGTTCATCATACTGAATGGAGGCTAGGATGCTGAACAGAATTCCAAGATTAACCACGACGAAGTGAGGGCAACGCATGGAGATGGACCGCAGGGAGGCCGGGTTTGTCGGCCTCGGCCTGATGGGCGCGCCGATGGCCGCCAACCTCCTCGCGGCAGGATGGACCGTCACCGCCTGGAACCGTTCGCCGGCGGCGCTGGACGCCTTCGAGGCCCAGGGCGGCTCGCGCGTGGCCAAGGTCGAGGGGCTCCGCGACCAGCCCGTCATCGTCTTCATGCTGCCGGATCTGTCCGACATTGAGGACGCGAGTGCCGCGCTCCTGGCCGGCTGGACCGCCAGCCCGCCCGCGCCCGGAACCGCCGTCGTGGTCATGAGCAGCGTCTCGCCGTCCGGCGTGCGGGACTTCGGGGCACGGGTCGCGGAGGCGAGCGGAGGCAACGCCGTCGTCGTTGATGCGCCCGTCAGCGGCGGCACCAAGGGCGCGGCGGACGGCACCCTTGCCATCATGGCGGGCGCCAGCGACGGCGACTTCCGCCGGCTCCTGCCGCTCTTTGGCGCGATGGGCAGCACCGTGCGGCGGCTGGGACCGCTGGGATCGGGGTCGCTCGCCAAGGCGTGCAACCAGCTGATCGTGGGAACCACGACGGCGGCGCTCGCCGAGGCCGCGGAGCTCGCCGAACGCTCCGGCATGGAGGTGCCCGCCCTTTACGAGGTGCTCGCGGGCGGACTGGCGGGCAGCCGGGTCCTGGACATCGTGGGCCCGCGGCTCGCCGCCAGGGACTACGAGCCCACCGGACCCGCCAAGTTCATGCACAAGGACCTCTCCTTCGTGCTCGAGAGCGCCGCGGCCGCGGGTGCCGCAGTGCCGATGGCGGCCGCCGGCGCCGAGCTCTACGCGGAACTCAAGCGCCAGGGGCTGGGGGACCGGGACCTCGCCGTCGTGCGGCAGGCCATTTCCAACCTCAGCGACAACGCACGTGACAACCCCAGCGACAAGCCAACAGCCAACACAGCAGCAAAGACCAATGAGGATCAGTGAACCATGAGTGGACTTTTTGACCTGACCGGGCGCGTGGCCCTGGTGACCGGTTCGAGCCGGGGAATCGGCAACGCCCTGGCCCGGGCCCTGGCCGACGCCGGCGCCACCGTGGTGCTCAACGGCATCAACCCCGAGCGTCTCAAGGCCGCCGAGGCCGCGATGGCCGCGGACTACGCGCCGGGCCGGGTGCACAGCTGCGCCTTCGACGTCACCAGCGACACCGGGGCTGCCCGGGGCATCGCCTGGGTGGAGGAGAACGTTGGCCCGCTGGACATCCTGGTCAACAACGCCGGCATCCAGCACCGGGTCCCGATGCTCGAGCTCGACGTGGCCGACTGGGAACGGGTGATCTCCACGGACCTGACCAGCGCGTTCCTGGTGGGGCGGGAAGCGGCCCGGCACATGATCCCGCGGGGCCGGGGCAAGATCATCAACATCTGCTCGGTTCAGACCGACCTCGCCCGGCCCACCATCGCGCCCTACATCGCGGCGAAGGGCGGTCTGCGGAACCTGACCCGGGCCATGACCGCGGAATGGGCCGCCTCGGGCCTGCAGATCAACGGGATCGCGCCGGGCTACATCCACACCGAGATGACCCAAAACCTTGTTGACGATGAGCAGTTCAACGCCTGGATCCTGGGCCGGACCCCCGCGCACCGCTGGGGGACCGTGCAGGACCTGGCCGGACCCGCCGTGTGGCTGGCCTCCGACGGGTCAGACTTCGTCAACGGCCAGACCATCTTCATCGACGGCGGAATGACGGTGGTGGTCTGATGGGCACCGTGGCAGCACTTCCGGCCACGGCCGCGGCCGTGGTGGCCCACGCCGCGGGCGACCTGCGGATCGAGGATATCCCCGTGCCCGCGCCGGCGCCCGGTGAAGCCGTCATCGACGTGGCCTTCGGCGGCATCTGCGGCTCAGACCTGCACTACTGGCTGCACGGCGCCGCGGGCGAATCCGTCCTCAAGGCTCCCATGGTCCTGGGCCACGAGATCGTGGGGACCGTGATCCGCGCCGCCGCTGACGGCTCGGGACCGGGGCCCGGCACGGCCGTCGCGGTGCATCCCGCCACGCCGGGCCCGGGCGGCGCCCGGTACCCGGCGGAGCGTTCGAATCTGTCACCGGGCTGCACCTATCTGGGCAGCGCCGCACGGTTTCCGCACACGGACGGGGCATTCAGCCGGTATGTGAACCTGCCGGCCCGGATGCTCCGGCCGCTGCCGGCGGGGCTGGACCTGCGGACCGCGGCCCTGGCGGAACCGGCCAGCGTCGCCTGGCACGCCGTGTCGCGCGGCGGGGCCGTGGCGGGAAAGACGGCGCTGGTGATCGGCAGCGGTCCCATCGGGGCCCTGGCCGTGGCCGTGCTCAAACGCGCCGGCGCCGGCCGGATCGTGGCCGTGGACATGCACGAGCGGCCGCTGGAGATAGCCCGTGCCGTGGGGGCCGACGCGGTCCTCAAGGGGGACGACGCCGGGGCGATCGCCGCGGTTGAGGCGGACGTCGTCATCGAGTCCTCGGGCAGCCACCGGGGCCTGGCCTCGGCGATCACGGGCGCGGTCCGTGGCGGCAGGGTGGTGATGGTGGGGCTGCTGCCTTCCGGCCCGCAGCCGGTCCTGATCTCCCTGGCCATTACCCGCGAGCTGGAGCTGGTGGGCTCCTTCCGCTTCAATGACGAAATCGATGACGTCATAGCGGCGCTCGCCGACGGCTCCCTGCGGGTGGACCCCGTGGTGACCCATACCTTTGGCCTGGACCGCGGACTGGAAGCGTTCGAGGTCGCCAGGAACGCGGCTGTTTCGGGGAAGGTGCTGCTGGACTTCAGGCCGGCACCGGCGTGAGGAGCGCCGCCGTCGGGCCCGGGACGGCCAGTGGCGGGTTAGTGGCGCTCGACCGGGACAAACACCCGCGGCTGGTTCTTCCAGCTAGGCTCCATCTCCGAAATGGTCTCGCGCATGATCCGGTTCGAGGCCTCGCGGGCGGCGGCGGCATCCCCGGCGGCGATGGCCTCGGCGACCTCCACGTGCCAGCGCAGCGCCGTCTCCCGCGGATGGTCCGGCATCAGGCCGTGGATGGTGCGGCCGGTCAGCGTCTCGGTCACCTGGCCCACCATGTTGGCGAACATCTCGTTGCCCGAGCCGGTCAGCAGCAGGGAATGGAACAGGATGTCCAGCTCGAGGAACCGGGGCACGTCCCCGGCCTGCCCGGCGTCGCGCATGGCGTGCGAGATCTCCACGAGCTCCCGGCGGAGCTCCTCGGGGGCGTTGGCCGCGGCCAGCTCGGCGGCCACCGGCTCGACGGCGGTGCGGAGTTCGGCCAGGGAGCGCAGCTGGGCGCCGCGGCCTTCGCCGGCCAGCCGCCAGCGGATCACGAGCGGGTCGAAGGGGTTCCACCGGTTCGAGGGCAGCACCCGGATGCCGACGCGTTTGATGGTCTCCACCAGGCCCAGGGACTGGAGGACCCGGACCGCCTCCCGGACCACCGAGCGGGAGACCTTGAGTTCGTCCTCAAGGTGCTCGGCAAGCATGACGTGACCGGCCGGAAGCTCGCCGGCCACGATCCGGGTCCCGAGGTGCTCAATGGCACGGTGGTGGAGGCTGGTTGACATAGTCGTAAGCATAATGCGGTGGGCATGGTCCGGGCCGACCGGAGGGGCGCACGCCGGTGATCATAGACTGTTTATGACGCGCAGCATTCCGCTCCGTGGGCGCGGCTTTCCCGCGGCCCGCGGATATACATATGGTTTAAGGACAGCCACAATCCTCAAGAGCGGGTTCCGCCCTCCGCGGCGCAACCTGCCGAGTCCTAGATGAACGTCTGAGACGAATCGCCGTACACGTGGTCTACAGAAATCATCGTGTACAAAAATGAATTGGAGTTTTTGATGTCAGCACACATCGGTGTTACCGGCCTCGCGGTGATGGGGGCCAACCTCGCACGCAACCTGGCCCGGAACGGCTTCACCGTTGCCCTGCACAACCGGTCCGTGGAAAAGACAGACACCCTGCTCGCCAAGTACGGCGATGAGGGCGACTTCGTCCGCACCGAGACCCTCCAGGAACTCGTTGATTCGCTGGAGAAGCCGCGCCGCGTGCTGATCATGGTCAAGGCCGGCAAGCCGGTCGACTCCGTGATCGAGCAGCTTGAGCCGCTGCTGGAAGCGGGCGACATCATCATCGACGCCGGCAACTCGCACTACGAGGACACCCGCCGCCGCGAGGCTGCGCTCGCCAAGAAGGACCTGCACTTCGTCGGCATCGGTGTCTCCGGTGGCGAGGAAGGTGCCCTCAACGGCCCCTCAATCATGCCGGGCGGTTCCAAGGAGTCCTACGACGCCCTCGGCCCGCTGCTGGAAAAGATCGCCGCGCACGTCGACGGCCAGCCCTGCTGCGCCTGGATCGGCACCGACGGCGCCGGCCATTTCGTCAAGATGGTCCACAACGGCATCGAATACGCCGACATGCAGGTCATCGGCGAGGCCTTCGACCTCCTGCGCTCCGGCGCCGGGATCGAACCGGCCGAGCAGGCCAAGATCTTCGAAGAGTGGAACAAGGGTGACCTCGCCTCCTTCCTGATCGAAATCTCCGCCGAGGTCCTCGGCCACGTCGATGCGAAGACCGGCAAGCCGTTCGTCGACGTCGTGGTGGATGCCGCCGGCCAGAAGGGCACCGGCCGCTGGACGGTCATCTCCGCCCTTGAGCTCGGCTCCCCGACGTCGGGCATTGCCGAGTCCGTCTTCGCCCGGGCCCTGTCCTCACAGGCCGAGCAGCGCGTGCTGGCACAGGAGCTGCTGGCCGGCGGCGAGGCCGCCGTCGAGGTCTCCGAGAGCTTCGTCGAGGACGTCCGCCAGGCGCTCTACGCCTCCAAGCTGGTCTCCTACGCCCAGGGACTGGACATGCTCACCTCCGCGGCCAAGGAATACGGCTGGGACCTGAAGCTGGATGAAATCGCCTCGCTGTGGCGCGGCGGCTGCATCATCCGTGCGGAACTGCTCAAGGAGATCACCAAGGCCTACGCCGCTGAGGAGAAGCCGGCCAACCTGCTCTTCGCCCCGGCGTTCACCAAGGCGATCGCCGAAGTCCTTCCGGCCTGGCGCCGGGTGGTGTCCACCGCGGTGCAGCTCGGCATCCCGGTGCCGGTGTTCTCCTCCTCGCTGGCCTACTACGACGGCCTGCGCCGCAAGCGCCTGCCGGCCGCCGTCATCCAGGGCCAGCGTGACCTCTTCGGGGCGCACACCTACGGCCGCGTCGACGCCGAGGGCACGTTCCACACCCTCTGGGGCGAGGACAAGTCCGAGATCGAGGCAGTCGACACCCACTGACCCACCCCGTTCCGACGCGACGGCCGGTGCTTTCCAGATACGCTGGGAGGCGCCGGCCGTCCGTGTTTCCGCACCGCTCCTGCCCCGGGAGTTCAGCGCCCTAGGAGTTCAACTCATGCCCCAGCCCGTAGCATTTGTCACCGGTGCCTCCACCGGCATCGGCTTCGAAACCGCGAAAAAGCTTGCCTCGGCCGGCTTCACCGTCTATGCCGGGGCCCGCAGGGTGGAGCTGATGGAGCCGCTGAAGGCATCCGGGGTCAAGGTGGTGGCACTGGACGTGACCGATGAGGCCTCGATGAGCGCCGCCGTCGGGGACGTGCTGGCAGCACACGGCCGGATCGACGTCCTGGTCAACAACGCCGGCTACGGGACGTACGGTTCGCTCGAGGAGGTCGAACTGGCTGAGGGCCGGCGGCAATTCGACGTGAACGTCTTCGGCCTGGCGCGCATGACGCAGCTCGTGATCCCCGCCATGCGGGCCGCCCGTTCGGGCAGGATCATCAACATCTCATCGATCGGCGGCAAGATGTACGAGCCGCTGGGCGCCTGGTACCACGCGACCAAGTTCGCCGTGGAGGGCCTGAGCGATTCGCTGCGGCTCGAGCTCAAGCCGCACGGTATTGATGTGGCCGTCATCGAGCCGGCCGGGACGCAGTCCGAGTGGGGCGCCATTGCGGCGCAGGGGCTGCTGGCCAGCTCCGGAAACGGCCCCTATGCGGCCCAGGCCAAGGTGGTGGCGGCGGCGCTGGGCACCACGGACAACCCCGCAACGTCGTCGCGGCCCGAGCTCGCGGCCGAGGCGATCCTGCACGCCGCGACCGCGCGGCGGCCCAAGACGCGGTACCCGGTGGGTGCCAGCGCCCGGGGGATCCTGCTGCTGCGCCACCTGCTGCCGGACCGGGCGTTCGACGCCGTCCTCTGGAACATCTACAAACGGTTCCCCGGCTAAGACGCCCTAGATGTGGTAATCGATCAGGTATTCGGCCGGGTCGACGGCGGGCTTGGTCTCGCGCTGCGCGTCGCGGTGCCGCCAGGTGGCCGGCACGCCGGTGACGATTGATTCGGCCGGGGCATCCTTGACCACCACGGCGTTGGCGCCGACGGCGCTGTCCCGGCCGATGGTGATGGGACCCAGAACCTTGGCCCCGGCACCGATCACCACGCGGTCCTCGATGGTGGGGTGGCGTTTGATTTTGGCGAGCGAGCGGCCGCCGAGGGTCACGCCGTGGTAGATCATGACGTCCTCGCCGATCTCGGCGGTCTCGCCGATGACCACGCCCATGCCGTGGTCGATGAAGAAGCGCCGGCCGATGGTCGCGCCGGGGTGGATCTCGATGCCGGTGAGGAACCGGGCGAGTTGGGAGATGAGCCGCGCCGGGAACCGCAGGGCCGGGTTTTGCCACAGCCGGTGCGTCAGGCGGTGGAACCAGATCGCGTGCAGGCCGGAATAGGCGAAGAAGTTCTCAAAAGAACCTCGAGCCGCCGGGTCGTGGGACCGGGCGGCGTCGAGGTCTTCCTTCAGTCTTGCGAAGAAGCTCACAAAGACCTTTCTGGGCAATCGTGGGTCAGCGGACTTAGCCGCGGATGTCGTCGTACAGCACGGTGGAGATGTAACGCTCACCAAAGTCGCAAACCACAGCAACAATGAGTTTACCGGCGTTCTCCGGGCGCTTGGCGAGCTCCAGGGCCGCCCAGACGATGGCGCCGGAGGAGATGCCGCCCAGGATGCCTTCCTTGATGCCGAGCTCGCGCGCGACGCGGACGGAGTCTTCCAGCGTGGCGTCGATGACCTCGTCATAGACGTTGGTGTCCAGGATTTCCGGGACGAAGTTCGCGCCGAGGCCCTGGATCTTGTGCGGGCCCGGGGCGCCACCGTTGAGGATGGCGGAGTCCTTCGGCTCGACGGCGACGATCTGGACCTCCGGCTTGCGTTCCTTCAGGACCTGGCCGACGCCGGTAACGGTGCCGCCGGTGCCGACACCGGCGACGAAGATGTCCACCTTGCCGTCGGTGTCGACCCAGATTTCCTCGGCCGTGGTGCGGCGGTGGACCTCCGGGTTGGCCTCGTTGGCGAACTGCTGGGCCCAGATGGAGTTCTCCGTGTTGGCCACGATCTCCTGGGCCTTCTCCACGGCACCGCGCATGCCCTCGGAGCCGGGGGTCAGGACAATCTCGGCGCCGTACGCGCGCAGCATGACCCGGCGCTCGGTGGACATGGTTTCCGGCATAGTCAGGATGACCCGGTAGCCGCGGGCCGCGCCCACCATGGCCAGGGCGATTCCGGTGTTGCCGGACGTGCCTTCGACAATGGTGCCGCCGGGCTTGAGGGCACCGGACTTCTCGGCAGCATCAATGATGGCGACGCCGATCCGGTCCTTGACGCTGTTGGCCGGGTTGTAGAACTCCAGCTTGACCGCCACAGTGGCGTCCAGGCCTTCGGTCAGCCGGTTCAGCCGGACCAGCGGAGTTCCGCCCACCAGCTGGGTTACATCGTCATAGATCGGTGCCATGTATGTATGCCTGTCTTTGAAGAGGGTTGACTGAGGTCAGCCTAACGAGCGGTCACAGGCCCTAGCTAAGCATTAAGCCATGCAGAGTAATATTTCCTCGCCTTAGCCAGCTTCGGGTTGATGATGACCTGGCAGTAGCCCTGCTCCGGGTACTTGGCGAAGAAGTCCTGGTGGATTTCCTCGGCCACATGGAACTTCGGCAGCCGGCTGACCTCGGTGACGATCGGGTGCCGCCACAGGGCCTGGTTCCGTTCGATCGCCTCCTCGAACAGGATCTTTTCCTCGGTGGTCTCGTAAAACATTGAGGAACGGTACTGGGTCCCGACGTCGTAGCCCTGCCGGTTCAGCGTGGTTGGGTCGTGGAGGGCGAAGAACATGTCCAGGATGACTTCGGCGGGAATGACGTCCTCGTCGAATGTCACCGCCACCACCTCGGCGTGGCCTGTGGTCCCGGAGCACACAGAGTAGTAGTCGGGGTTGTGGTCATGGCCGCCGGTGTAGCCCGAGACGACCGAGCTGACGCCCTTGGTTTTCTGGTAGACGGCGTCGAGGCACCAGAAGCAGCCTCCGCCGAGCACAAAAGTTCTCATGCACTGTTCAATGGTTCGAGGGCCCCGATGATTCCCCACCCACCTTACGGGAGTGTTACGAGTGACCGGGGCGCGCGCGGATAGGGTAAAAATGGGGGTATGGAACCTGTGAACACCGATGTTTCAGCGGAATCCGACCGCCCTGCTGCCGCCGTCGACGGCGATACTGGCGCCGGTGAGGCCTCCGGCTCCGCGACGCTGGGCATGATCCAGCTGGCCGTGGAGGAGCTCTGGCCCGAGTCGCTGGCCGAGGACTGGGACGAGGTGGGCCTCGTGGCGGGCCATCCGGGCGCCGAGGTGCACCGGGTCATGTTCGCGGTCGATCCGACAATTGACGTGATCGAGGAAGCGATCGACTTCGGTGCCGAGCTGCTCATCACGCACCATCCGCTGCTGCTCAAGGGCGTGACGTCCGTGGCTGCGAATACGGCCAAGGGCAAGGCCGTGCACCGTCTCATCGAGTCCGGGACCGCGCTGCTGACCGTGCACACCAACGGTGACTCCGCCGTCGGGGGCGTTTCCGACGTCCTGGCGGACGCGCTGGGCCTGCAGAACGTGGCCCCGCTGACGCCGGCCGCGAACGGGCTCCCCGAGGAAGGCATCGGCCGCGTCGGCGACCTCGACGAGGTCCTGACGCTGGGTGATTTCGCGGCCCGCGTGTACGGCATCCTGCCCTCGGTGGCTGGCGGCGTGCGTGTCTCGGGGGACCGGGACGGGCTGATCCGGCGGGTGGCTGTCTGCGGCGGCGCCGGCGATTCCCTCTTCGGCGAGGTGCGGGCGAGCAACGCGGACGTCTACGTCACGGCGGACCTGCGGCACCACCCGGCATCGGAAGCCCGGGAGGCGGCGGTCAACGACCGGCCGTACCTGATCGACGTTTCCCACTTCGCCAGCGAATGGCTGTGGCTGCCTGCGGCCGCCGAAGCGCTGGGCAATGTGCTCAGCGACCAGGGCCATGATGTCGAGATCCGGGTGAGCAGCACCAACAGCGACCCGTGGGACTTCATTCTGACTCCGGGCTAAGCCTGGCGTGCGAGGGGCCCCGGGTGAGCGTAGCGAGGCCGGGGAGTACGCTAGGCGCTAGAGTCTAAGGAGCGCCGGGACGGTGCCCGGCTTCGGCCGGATTGGATTTAGCGGAGGTAAATAGTGGCCAAGGCAGCACCGGCGGAACAGTTGAAGTTGCTCGAATTGCAGGGACTCGATGCCAAGCTCAAGTCCTTGTCCAACCGCCGGCGAAGCCTTGAAAGCGATTCCCGCATCACGGACCTGGAAGCCGCCCTCAGCGTGGCCAACGGTGAGCTCGGTGCCGCGAAGGTGGCCGTCCACGATGCTGAACTGGAGCTCAAGCGCTCAGAGGCCGACGTCGAGCAGGTCGCCTCCCGGATCGAACGCGACGAGGCCAGGCTCAACAGCGGCACGGGGCTGTCCAAGGACCTCGTCGCCCTGCAGCGGGACCTTGTCTCCCTGAACAAGCGCCGCTCGGACCTCGAGGACGTGGAGCTCGAAGTCCTCGAACGGCTCGACTCGCTCCGCGCCCGCCAGGCGGCCCAGCAGCAGATTGTGGACGACATCCAAGGCTCCTTCGGCTCCATCCGTGCCGAGCTGGACGAGCAGCTGGCCGAGATTGCCGCCGAAGCCACGGTGGTGCGCGGGCAGCGTGCCGAGTTCGCCGCCGGACTCGACGCCGGAATGCTCGCCGTCTACGAGAAGACTTTGGCCAAGCGTGGCGTCGGCGCTGCCCGGCTCTTCCACGGCACCTCGGAAGGCTCCGGCATGCACCTGAGCCCGGGCGACCTGGCCGAGATCAAGGCCGCAGCCGAGGACGACATCGTGTTCTGCCCGGACTCCGGCTGCATCCTTGTGCGCTCGTCCGAGTGGGCCTAAGCACCCGCCTGCGCGTCAGCTCGGCAGGATGATGTTCAGGGTGTGAGGCTTCCGGGCCGTGCCCTCAACGAGTTCGGCAACCCACTTCTCCGCCGCCGCCTTCTGCAGCTGTGCGGGGGTTTGGGGCGCCTTGCCCCGGCGGCTGAGCAAATGCCGTGCCAGTTCGCCCCGGGTGTGCTTGGCAAAGTGGCTGACCACCTTGCGCACGCCGGCGGTCTCGGTGAAGACGTTCACGGCCACCGTCTGTTCCGGCGGCGGAGTCCACGCCGCGGCGTAGGTGCTGGACCGGCAATCCACTAACAACTCACCCGTAGTGGCCGCCGCCAGGGCGTCGTTCAGTTGCGGCTTCCAGAATGAGGCGAGCCGTCCGACGTCGGGCAGCGAAGTCCCCATCGACAGCCGGTAGGCGGGCACGCGGTCGGCGAAGCGGATGGCGCCCCACAGGGCGGAGACCACCAGCACCGATTCGTCGGCCTTCCTCCGCTGCGCCGGGGTCAGCGAGTTGTAGCCGAGGGCGTCAAAGAGCACCCCGGAATACACCTGGTGGGCCGGGGCGGCAGGTTCCGCGTGCAGCCGCGTATTGCGTTCGACGTCGGCGCTCAGGGAAGCGCCGACGCCCAGAAGCGCCAGCGCGTCCGCGTGGGCGCTGACGGTGCCGAGCGCCTCCAGGACCTTGGCGCGGGAGCTGTTGAGGGCGGGAAAGCTCAAGGCGCCCCAGTCGGCGGCGTCCCCGCGCGCAACGGGAGTCTTGCCCTCGGAGGGCGGCAACAGAATTAGCACCGTACGATCCTACCGGCGGCGGGTTCAGGCGAGGTTGACGCCCAAAAATGACACCACCTCGGGCAGGACGGACCGCCAGTAGCTGCTATCGTGGCCGCCGGGCCGGAAACCACCCTCGACGTAGCCCGGCAGTCCTGCACGGTACGCATGGACCGTGGCGGCAAGATCGTCCCCGGTGCCGCAGTCGATCCGTTTCGGCACCGCCGCGAGCCGGGACCGGAGCGCGAACACGTCATGTGCCGCGAAATCGGCCGGTCCGTCGAAGGCGGATCCCTCCCGGGGGTCGTAGTGGTCCCAGACCGCCGGACTCATGGCCGCGACGGCGCGGACTCCGGGCAGCCGGCCCTGCGAGGCCAGGAGGAGGGCGCCGAAGCCTCCCATGGAGATGCCGACGAGGCCGATCCTGCCAAGGTCGTAGCCCTGGCTGCCCAGGAGCGGAACAAACTCCTTCACCAGCATCGACTGGGTGTCGCTGCCGTCGGCGCGGCGGTGCCACCACGTGTTTCCGCCGTCCACCGCAGCCATCGCGAAGGGTGTGCCGCCGTCGTCGAGGTGCCGTTGGAGGGGCTCGTGGGCCGCCAGGTCCTCCAGCAGGACGGCGTGGCTGCCGCCCAGTCCGTGGAGAAACACTGCCACGGGCAATTCGGGCTGCGAGCCGCCGGGCGGCAATTCGGGTGCAGCCAGCGACCAACGGGTGGAGATTCCGGGGCGGAAAGCCGAGAGGAACGAACCTGAGCTCGTCCGGACTCTGAGCCGCGCCGGGGGAGCCGGCGGCGCTGTCAGGGTACCGGTTGGCATGCGCGCAGAGGTGTCGGGAGGCGGGATGCCGCCTGTGCAGGCGGTGAGCGCGGACACGCCCAAGCCGATCCCTGCCAGCTCAAGCAGCCGGCGCCGGGTCAGGGCAGACTCGTCCATTCCTCGATAGTAGGCCTGACGCGGACGCTATGCCGCTTTGATCGGTGGCGCCGGTGTCGTTGCCTCTGGCGTCGCCGTCGCCGGCATCGCTGTCTTGGCCACATGGTCCTCGCGTGCCAGGAAAGCGGCCAGTTCGGCGATGGTGCTCATCAGGGGCGCCGGGAAGACGACGGTTGAGTTCTTGTCCACCCCGATCTCGACAAGTGACTGAAGATTCCGCAACTGCAGGGCTACCGGGTGGGCCATCATCGTGTCAGATGCCGCGCCGAGCGCCACGGCGGCGATCGCCTCTCCTTCGGCCGAAATGATCTTCGCCCGCTTCTCCCGCTCGGCCTCCGCCTGCCGGGCCATCGCCCGCTTCATGCTCTCCGGGAGCTGGATGTCCTTGAGTTCGACGAGCGTCACTTCGACACCCCATTCCAGGGTCATCGCGTCCAGGATTATCCGAATGTCGCTGTTGATGCGCTCAGTCTCCGACAGCGTCTGGTCCAGGCTGTGGCGGCCGACCACTTTCCGCAGGGTGGTCTGGGCGATCTGGTTGATGGCCGCGGCCACGTCTTCGATCGCCACGACGGACTTCACGGAGTCGATCACCCGGTAGTACGCCACTGCCGAGATATCGACGCTGACGTTGTCCTGGGTGATGATGCCCTGTGACTGGATCGGCATTGTCACGATCCGCAGGCTCACCAGCTGAAGCCGGTCCACCACCGGGATGATGAACCGCAGGCCGGGCATCCGTACCGCGACCACCCGGCCCAGGCGGAACAGGACGCCCTGTTCGTACTGGCGCACAATCTTGATCGACATCTTGGCGAGAATAGCCACCAGGACGATGGCCAACAGCCAGATGATGATGGCGGTCCAGTTCACCGGGATCACTCTTCCTTGAGTAGCAGGAACCCTGCTTAAATTCTCCCACCGGCGGCCCCGAAAGGCCGCGGTGCGGCTGCGCCGGCCGGGAGAACGTAGACTGGACAGCGGATGGGTTGACCAGGCGGCCGCGCGTCACGCAAGTGGCTCGAGGAACGTCCGGGCTCCGCAGAGCAGGGTGGTGGGTAACGCCCACTCGGGGTAACCCGCAGGCCAGTGCCACAGAGAATAGACCGCCTCCATGCGGCGTGTGCTTGCACAGGCAGCAGGGCAGGTAAGGGTGAAACGGTGGTGTAAGAGACCACCAGCTTCCCGGGTGACCGGGAAGGCTAGGTAAACCCCACCCGGAGCAAGGCCAGACAGGGCACGTTTGAGGGCTGCTCGCCCGAGTGTCCGGGTAGGCCGCTGGAGGGCGTCGGCAACGGCGTCCGTAGATGGATGGCCGCTACTCCCGCGCCGGCAACAGCGCGGGAACACAGAACCCGGCGTATCGGTCAACCCATCCATTCACTCCGGTTACCGCGAAGAGGCCGATGTGGCGGGCCGGGTTCCAGGCCCTAATATTGTCGTAATGACAGTCGTGCTGGGGCGCTGACGAAGTTCCTGGGGCTTGGCTGGTGGAAGCCCCGCCGTTCACGCTTGGCGGGGAGCACGGTCCGGCCGTGCATCAGGCAGGCTGGCCGCCAGCAGGATCATTGGACACATCGAACAAATGGGGGGAAACCTTGACATCGGGCTTTGAGCTGCGTCGCGAAATTGATCGTATTAATCGTGCAGGAACCATCGCAGCGCGACAAAAAGAGACAAAAGAGCAGGCGCGGAAGCTCTTTGCCGAAGCGTTGGAGAAGGACGTCTATGCGTGCCAAGACGATTGGGACCTTCTGGCAGAATCGCCACGGGCCTTCCGGGCGCGCGTGCAGCTAAGGAACCTCCTTCGCCTCCGCATGGCTCCAATGGCCCGGGACGCCAAAGTGTTCAATGCAGAGTATGTGGTGCCTGAGGATTGGACGCCGAAGATCTTTGTCTATTGGGGGCAGGGTTTCGAGAATGCTCCTGAGATCGTGAGGTTCTGCCACGCGGAGCTCCACCGCCTGCATAACGCCGATGACATCGTGGTCCTAACAGACGAAAATTTGTCGGACTGGGTTGAGCTGCCGCCCGGCCTGCGGGAAATGCTGGGAGACAACCGAACCGCGTTCTCGGACGTTCTGAGGTTTGAGCTCCTCGCCAAGCACGGCGGCATCTGGATCGATGCCACGTGCTTGCCCACCGTGCGTCTCCAGGATCACTTCGACGAACTGGTAGGCGAGGCAGGGTTTTTCGCGTTCGAAACCAAGGAAAAAACCATTTCCAGCTGGTTCCTGGCCAGTCGTCCCGGACACTATCTGACTCATCTCGTCAGGGATTCACTGCGTCTGTATTGGCGTGTCTTTGACAGGCCGGTGACCTACTTCTATCTCCATTTCATCTTCCAACTAGTGCATATGCTGGATAGGCGTTCGGACCGGATTTGGTCGAAGGTACCCCGGCCGGCGTACGATCCACGCACCTTTGGCCGGGTGCTCAAGCGCCGCGCGGAAGACGTCGACGCCGAAAAGATCGTCAGTGCCAGCATTGTGCACAAGCTCTCCTACAAACCGGACCCTGCAGACGTAGGCCCGGGTACTGTATTCCATGAGCTGGTCCATGGATCATTCTTGAGCACGAGTCAAAACACCGCCTCGTAGCCAAAGCGCGCATTTGGCCCCCGGAAGCACCTGCAATGTGAGGATGGGGGCCATCCGGTGCCAGTGCCGGTTCCGCCGCGTGCCGCCTCCTTGCGGCTTTGCACGCCAGCCCGGATGCTTGACATCATGCCCGCTTAACTAACACACTTCAATCAACGCTTCAAGGAGCGGTAGTTTCGGCGATGGTTGAGGAGTCATGGTGCCGGACGATGCTGAGTACGACTATGTGATCGCCGGGGGTGGTACCGGCGGCAGCGTTCTGGCTGGCAGATTGAGTGAAGACCCCTCAGTCCGTGTGCTTTTGCTGGAGGCGGGCAGATCCGACCGCCATCCTTTCATCCATATGCCCGCGGGCTTCCCGAGATTGAAGGGAGGACCGTACCAGTGGGCGTATAGCAGTGTTCCGCAAAAGCACAGCAACGGCCGCAGCATCCCGCTCCCTCAAGGCCGCGGGCTTGGCGGCGGCGGGTCCATCAACTCCCAGGTCTTCACCCGCGGCGTGGCTGGGGACTACGACGGGTGGGCCGGGGACTACGGATGTGAGGGCTGGTCCGCCGCCGAGGTGTCCAAGTATTTTATTCGCTCGGAGTCAAACACCAGGCTCTCAGGACCCCACCATGGAACCACAGGGCCCCTCGGCGTCTCGGATCTCCGGCGTCCGCACACGCTCTCGGCGGCATTCGTGCAGGCGGGCCAGGAGTTCGGGCTGCCCTACAACAACGATTTTAACGGGGCGAAGCAGCTCGGCGTTGGCTTCTATCAGACCACCACCAGGAATGGCCGCCGGTGCAGCGCAGCCGTCGCCTATCTGAAACCCGCGCGCAGGCGGCCCAATCTCACTGTCCGCGTCAATGTGACCGTCTCCAAGGTGGTCATCAAGAATGGCCGCGCCGTCGGCATCCAGGCGATTGAAGGCGGAGTCGCGCGAACCTACGGTGCCCGGCGCGAGGTGCTGATCGCCGGCGGCGCGTTTGGCTCGCCCAAGTTGCTGCAGCTTTCAGGCATCGGCGACCCGGCAGACCTTGCTCCCGCCGGCATCGACATGCTCCACGCCCTGCCCGGGGTCGGGAAGAACCTGCAGGACCACCTTGACCTGGACATCATCTACGAACTCACCGATGACCACAGCCTGGACCGGTTCAATCGGGTGCGGCCGGCGACAGTCCTGGCGGGCCTCGAGTATCTGGTTTTCCGCTCGGGACCGTTCGCGTCCAACCTCGTCGAGGCCGGTGGCTTCAGCTACGCCAACACAGATGAGAAGACCCCGGACCTGCAGTTCCACTTCCTGCCCGCGGCGAGGTCGGAGCCGGGCATTGCGTCGCTGCGGCCCGGATTCGGGGCGACGCTGAACTCGTACTTCCTGCGCCCCCGCAGCCGGGGGGCAGTCCGCGTCGCGTCCTCGGATCCCACAATGACACCGCTCATCGATCCGAATTTCCTGGCGGATGACTACGATCTGGAGATGACGATCGCCGGCGTGCAGCAGAGCCGGCAGATCATGGAACAGTCATCGATGGCGGCGTTCATCCAGAAGGAGCACATCGGCGACGGCTCCCGGGTGGCAACCCGCGACGAGTACGTGAATTTCGTGCGCTCCTACGGACGGACCTCGTACCACCCGGTCGGCACGTGCGCCATGGGTACCACCGACGATTCCGTTGTCTCCCCGCGGCTGAAGGTCCACGGGCTGGAGGGACTGCGGGTCGTTGACTCCTCGATCATGCCGCGGCTGGTCAGTGCCAACACGCAGGCACCCACCATCATGATCGCGGAAAAGGCCGTCGACATGATCCTTGAGGACGCAGCGGGGCTGGCGCCCGGCGCGGATGGTTTTGCCGACTTCGACGTGGCCCCGGACAGTGTGTGAGTCAATTCACGCGCAACAGGCACCCCACCCTGCCTGGCCGCCCGTAGAATTGATGGTGAACGTAGAAGTTCTGCCGCCGGGTCTGCGTTCGCAGCCGGCGGTTTTTCTTTGCGCTCGATGAGGCGCCCGGGGTGGACCGAATCCCCGCCGGTGCCCGGTACCGGACACCCTCCGGCGGCCGACTTCCCCCTACGAGGACGTAGGGGGTGGATTCTAGGAAGGTAGTTCTGTGAGCCAGACGTCAGATTCTTGTCTTGATACGTGGATGGGCCGTGAGGCACTCGCCGAGGCGATGATCCCCGTGATCGGCCGGCTGTACCGCGAGAACAACGTGGTGACCTCCATCCACGGACGCAGCCTGATCAACAAGTCCACCATGAATATCCTCAAGGCCCACCGCTTCGCCCGCAGGATGAGCAAGGAAGAACTGCGCCTCGAGGAGACGGCCCCGCTGCTGGAGGCCCTGACCAAGCTGGACCTCGGCGCCGCGGCGATCGACATTGCCCGCCTCACCGAGAAATACCGCGCCGAGGGCGACGGCGCCAGCCTGGATGAGTTCCTCCGCGCCGAACTCGCCGAGGTTGTCGGCAAGCGCGGCGGCGACGACCGCACCAGCACCGACGTCGTCCTCTACGGCTTCGGCCGCATCGGCCGGCTCCTGGCCCGGCTCCTGATCGAAAAGGCAGGCGGCGGCCACGGCCTGCGCCTGCGTGCCATCGTGGTCCGCCGCGGTTCAGACAACGACCTTGCCAAGCGCGCGAGCCTGCTGCGCCGCGACTCCGTCCATGGCTCATTCGAAGGCACCATCAAGGTTGACCTCGAAAATGACACCATCACGGCCAACGGCGTCCAGATCCAGGTCATCTACTCGGACAACCCCTCCACGGTGGACTACACCGCCTACGGCATCCACGACGCTCTCGTCGTGGACAACACGGGCCGCTGGCGCGACGCCGAGGGCCTGTCCCAGCACCTGGTGAGCAAGGGTGTTGCCCGCGTTCTCCTCACCGCACCGGGCAAGGGCGAGTTGAAGAACATCGTGCACGGCATCAACCACGGCACCATCGACGGCTCGGACACGATCGTCTCGGCGGCGTCCTGCACCACGAACGCCATCACCCCTGTGCTCAAGGCGATCAACGACCGCTACGGCGTGGTGCATGGCCACGTGGAGACGGTCCACTCCTTCACGAACGATCAGAACCTGATCGACAACTTCCACAAGGGCGACCGCCGTGGACGCTCTGCCGCGCTGAACATGGTGATCACCGAGACTGGTGCAGCCAAGGCCGTGGCCAAGGCCCTGCCGGAACTGCTCGGCAAGCTCACGGGCAGCTCCATCCGCGTCCCCACCCCGGACGTCTCGCTGGCCATCCTGAACCTGAACCTGGAGAACGGCACCACGAAGGACGAGGTCAACGACTACCTGCGGGAAATGTCGCTGCACTCCGAGCTGCGCAAGCAGATCGACTACATCGATTCGCCCGAGGTTGTCTCCACGGACTTCGTCGGCTCACGCCGGGCAGGCATCGTCGACGGCCTGGCCACCATCTCCAACGACAAGAACCTCGTGCTGTACGTCTGGTACGACAACGAGTTCGGCTACAGCTGCCAGGTGGTCCGCGTCATGGAGGAAATGGCCGGGGTCAACCCGCCGTCCTTCCCCGCCAAGGACGCTGCGTCCATCCTCGAGGCCGCAGGGCTGCCCGTCGAGGTCTAAGCAGGGCGAACGTCCCTGACCGGGACATGTTCCCTCTTTCCCGGCCGATGCACTGGAATCGGCCGGGAAAGGGAACCACAATGGAGCCATGGAACCGAACCCGGCTGTTGAACACGAGACCACCCTGGAACACGCGCTGGACGTCGCGCGGAGCAACGCGAAAGAAGCGAAGCGGCTGCTGGACGACGCCCTCGTCAAACGCCAGTCCGGTGAAGTCAACGACGACCGGGTGACCCAGCTCCAGGGCCTGCTGGATCTGGCCAACGAAGATCTGAAACGGGTCACACGGGAGCAATAGGCCCCCGCGTTCCGCCACCGGTCCCCAACACTGTGGACAACCGCCCGAGTGGGGTGGCGTCCGCATAGGCTCAGGGCGTGCAGCCAAAACGCCGCGAGCGGCCGCCCACATGACCGTAACCTGGATGGATTTCCGCCGCGCCCGCCGCCACTCCCGCCAGGCCTGGATTCTCCTTGCCGCGGCCGGCCTGGCCGTCCTGGGCGGCTTGGTCTGGTTCTTCACGGCCGGCCAGTTTGCCGCCGCGGAACCGCAAATAGCCGGCCCCAGCGAGGCCCCCGTCATTGCCCGAGGGTGGATGAACGCGGTGGACGCCGTCCGGGCCGTGCCGCAGGGAAGCGCTGCCGGCGTGCTCGAGACCCTTGCGGTCAAGGGTCGGTCGGCGAAGAACAACTATGACCGGGGCGCGTTCGGCCAGGCGTGGCTCGACGTCGACCGCAACGGCTGCGATACGCGCAACGACATCCTCCGCCGCGACCTGGCGGCCGCCGAATTCGTCAGTGGCTCCCGCTGCCAGGTGGCCGGCGGCACGTTCCAGGAACCGTACATCGGCCGCATGACCGCGTTCCGGCGCGGCGCCGAAACCAGTGCTGCGGTGCAGATCGACCACGTCGTGGCGCTGGGAGACGCGTGGCAAAAAGGCGCCCAGCAGCTCACCGCGCAGCAGCGCGAACACCTGGCCAACGATCCCCTCAACCTGATCGCCGTCGACGGTCCCGCCAACCAGGACAAGAGTGCCTCCGACGCCGCCACCTGGCTGCCGCCAAACAAGGCTTTCCGCTGCCACTACGTCGCCCGCCAAATTTCGGTCAAGGCGGCCTACCGGCTGTGGGTCACGGCGGCAGAGAAGGAGGCGATGAAACGGATCCTGGCCTCGTGCCCAGGGCAACAGACGATCGTGCCGCGCTGACGCGCCCTTCGCAGTTTCCGGGCTGGAGGACCCTTGCAGCCGTTCTGCTGCCCGGCGACAATGGGCGCGGTGGGACAAACCGCGCGCCCCAAATGCTGGAACGGAAGCCATGGCACATCGCACGCACAATTCAGGCAAGGGGCACGCCGGCCACAAGAAGGGCTCCGCACGGCGGCCGGCCCGGCTCGACGCCGGACTCTACAAGGCCGAACTTCTGCGGCTCCAGGCAGAACTGGTTGCCCTCCAGGAGTGGGTCCGGAGCACCGGGGCGCGGGTCCTCATCATCTTCGAGGGGCGGGATGCAGCCGGTAAGGGGAGTGCAATCAAGCGGGTCACCGAGTACCTGAATCCGCGGTTTGCCCGGATAGTCGCGTTGCCGGCGCCGACGGAGCGCGAACGCGGTGAATGGTATTTCCAGCGCTATGTGGCGCATCTGCCCGCCGCCGGGGAAATCGTCCTGATGGACCGCTCCTGGTACAACCGCGCCGGCGTCGAACACGTGATGGGCTTTTGCACCCCGGCGGAGCACAAACGCTTCATGGCCCAGTGCCCGGTTTTTGAACGGCTCCTCATCCAGGACGGCATCCTGGTCTTCAAGTACTGGTTCTCGATCAGCCATGGGGAACAGGAGCGGCGGTTCAAATCCCGGCTGGATGATCCCATGCGGCAATGGAAGCTCTCGCCGATGGACCGGGAGGCAATCCTGCGCTGGGAAGACTACTCGCGGGCCAAGGACGACATGTTCGTGCAGACAGATACCGCGGATTCACCCTGGTACGTGGTGGAAGCCGAAGACAAACGCCGGGCACGGATCAACCTCATCGCCCACCTGCTCTCCAGCATCGACTACACCGAAGTACGGACCGAGCCGGTGACCCTGCCGGAGCGGCCGAAGGCCGTCAACTACACGCGCCCGCCGCGGGAACTGTTCCGCTATGTCCCGGACTTCGCGGCGAGATTCGAAAAGCCGGCCGCGGACTGAGCAGGATCGATGGGCTCAGTAGACTGCCGCATGGACATTGTGAAATACGTGACACCGTTCCTTGGCACCTGGCAGGGACAAAACCGCTTGCGGCTCATGCCCACGGACGACTACAAGGCTTCGGCGGCCACCGCCACGGTGACGGTGACCGCCGCACACTTCGCGAGTGTCGCCTACACCTGGTCAGAGGGTGAGAGCCAGCAGGAAGGCCTCCTGATCCTGGCCGGCGGCGCGTCCGGCGCGGATCCCGCCACCGCGGTGTGGCTGGACTCCTGGCACACGGGCAAGGCGCTGATGCAGTTTTCCGGGAGCGTGGGCGGCGACGGTGTCCTCCGGCTCAACGGCTCCTATGCGGCGCCGACCGGCCCGGACTGGGGCTGGCAGATCCACCTGCACCCGGCGGACGGTCCGGGCGGACGCATCACCATGCACAACCTGGTCCCGGGCGAGGACCCGTATCAGGTGGTGGAGCTGGTACTCGACCGGTAGGGTACCGGCATGGACATCATCCTCGTACCCGGATTCTGGTTGGACGCCTCGTCGTGGGCTGACGTCACCCCGCCGCTGACCGCGGCCGGGCACAAGGTCCACCCGTTGACACTGCCGGGCCTGGAGTCAGCCGATGCGCCGCGCGCCGGGATCGGCCTGCGCACCCACATCGACGCCGTCGTGGCGAAGATCGATTCCTTCGACGCGCCGGTGGTCCTGGTGGGCCACTCCGGCGGCGGGGCCATCATCCATGGCGCCGTCGATGCCCGCCCGGACCGGGTGGCCCGGGCTGTCTACGTGGACAGCGGACCGCTGGGGGAGGGCGGGGTCATCAATGACGACTTGCCGGCCGACGGCGACGAGGTGCCGCTGCCGCCGTGGGAGCTCTTCGAGGACGAGGACCTCACCGACCTGACCGACGAGCTGCGCGCCGGGTTCCGTGCCCGTGCCATCCCGCAGCCCCGAGGCGTGGCCCAGGACCGGCAGCAGCTCTCGGATGAACGCCGCTTTGAGGTTCCGGTCACCATCATCGCCTGCGAATTCCCGTCCTCGATGCTGACGGAAATGGTTGCCGGCGGCCACCCGTTCGTGGCGGAGCTCGGACGGATCCGCCAGGTCGACTATGTGGACCTGCCTACAGGACACTGGCCGCAGTTCACCAGGCCGGCCGAGCTCGGCGCCGCCATCCTGGCCGCCGTCGACCGGACCTAAAGGAACTGGCCGGCCGGGTCACTGCTGACCTGGGGAAATCCCGCCGAAATTCCCCACCTTTGGGACCCGCCGCCGGCGCGTCCTGCCAAACCGCCGGCGATTTCCTGCGCATCGGTGTCAAACGTGGGGAAAATCCGCGTGCAGCAGCGCCTAACTGCCGCCGTCAGTGGCCGAACGGGTCCGGGTCCACTCCCGGCATCCAGGTCAGGCCGGGAACGCCCCAGCCGCTGCGCTTGGCCTGCTTCAGGGCCCGGCGGGCATAGCGGTCAATGAGCCGGTTGACGTAGAGCTTGCCGTCGAGGTGGTCGTATTCGTGCTGGATGACCCGGGCGAACCAGCCGGTCGCCTCGAATTCCACCGGCTTCCCGTCACCGTCGAAGCCCTGGACCCTCGCCCATTCGGCCCGCTTGAGCGGATACTGGCCGCCGGGGAAGGACAGGCAGCCTTCCTCTTCCTCGTCGGGGTCCGGCAGGGCGCCGGAGATCTTGGAAAGGGTCAGGACGGGGTTGACCACGACGCCGGTGGGCGCGGCGCCGTCGTCGTTGTCGTACTTGTACACGAAGAGCCGCTTGCCGACCCCCACCTGGGGGGCCGCCAGCCCGACGCCGTTGGCGGCGTCGTTGGTCTCGAACATGTCGGCGATCAGGCTGCGGAGTTCGTCGTCGAAGACTTCGACTTCCGCGGCCCGGCGGTGCAGCACGGGCTCGCCCCAGATCGTGATGGGCAGGACGGTCATATCAGGAAAGTTCCTCGGGTGCAGGTGGAGTCGCGGCGTCTCAGCCGGCGATGGTGCGGCCGACGACGTCGCGCATGATTTCGTTGGTGCCGCCGAAGATCGTCAGCAGCCGGGCGGCGAGGTAGGCCTGGGCCACCGGGTATTCCATGATGTAGCCGTACCCGCCGTGCAGCTGCAGGCAGCGGTCCGTGACGGACTTGGCGCGCTCGGAAGCCCACAGTTTGGCACGGGCAGCGCCTGCGGCGTCGAGCTCTCCGGCGTTGAACGCCAGGATGGCCTGGTCCACGTACGCTTCGGTGACCTCGACCTCCGTGAGGATGTCGGCGAGTTCGAAGCGGCTGTTCTGGAAATCGATGATTCGTTCGCCGAACGCGTTGCGGTCCTTCGTGTAGCGGACCGTCGCCTCGTAAGTGGCGCGCACGACGGCGGAGCTTGCCACGGCGATCGCCAGCCGGCCCTGGGGGAGCTGTTCGGCCGCGTACTGCAGGCCCTTGCCTTCCTCGCCGACGAGGTCCGCGTGCGGGACGCGGACGTTGTCGAAGAACAGCTCGGCCGTGTCGGAGGCCTTGAGGCCCATCTTGTCCAGCTGCTTGCCGGTGTTGTAGCCCTCACCCTTCTGGACCATGAAAAGCGAGAACGAGTCGCGGTTTCCGCGTCCGGTGCCGCCGTCAGTGCGGGCCAGGACGAGGGAGGCATCGCCGGATATGCCGTTGCCGATAAACGTTTTCTGGCCAGTGATCAGCCAGTCGTCGCCGTCGCGGACTGCTTTGGTGCGGATGCCGCGCAGGTCGGAGCCGGCCCCCGGTTCGGTCCAGGCGACCGAGGTGATCTTTTCGCCCGAGACCATGCCCGGGAGCCAGCGGGCCTTGAGGTCATCGGAGCCGTAGGCCAGCAGGTGGGGGAGGACCATGTCATCGTGCAGGTGGAACGCCAGGCCGACCGCGAGGTGGTTGCTCTTGGCGAATTCTTCGTCCAGCACTGTCCGGAAGCGGTAGTCGGACATCCCCATGCCGCCGAACTCTTCCGGCACGGCCAGGCCCAGCAGGCCCTGCTCGCCGGCAGCGGACCACAGTTCCCGGGGCATCATGTGGTCCTCGTCCCACTGGGTGTAGTGGGGAGCGACCGCGCGCGCGTTGAACTCGGCGGCCATCTCACGGAACATCTCGTGGTCTTCTTCAAACAGCTTGCGCTTCACTGCGATTCCTTCCAATACAGACAACAAAGGCCGCACCGGATAACCGGTGCGGCCTTTGGAAAAGGTCGGACAATCACTGCCGTCCTTCATGAGGGTGAGCGACGGGGGTTGAACCCGCGACCTCCTGGACCACAACCAGGCGCTCTGCCAACTGAGCTACGCCCACCATGTGCCATATCAGGCCCTCCGGCGAACCGGCTGGCTGGAAAGGCAACGACAAATAGCTTACCTGCTGTTTGGGGGTGGTTTTGCCACTTTTGCGATTTTCGCCGAAATTTCCGCGAAACGTGGCGCAGATTACTTTTCCGCGCCACGTCCCCGGCGACGTTTCATCGGCTCCGCTGCGCGGAGGGGAGGTGTGCGGCCGCTACTCCGCCGGGGTGGGCTCGGCTGCCTCGCCGCCCATGACGCGCTTGGCGATCCGCTGCGCCGTGGCACTGTCCGGGCCCGGCGCGGGAACAAACACGGCCTCGCGGTAATACCGGAGTTCGTCGATGGAGTCCTTGATGTCGCCGAGCGCCCGGTGGCCGCCCAGCTTGGCCGGGGACTGGAAGTAGGCCCGGGCAAACCAGCGGCGGGAGAGTTCCTTGATGGTGCTCACATCGATGACCCGGTAGTGCAGGTGCTCCACCACGTCGGGCATGTCGCGGACAAGGAACACGCGGTCGGTGCCCACCGAGTTGCCGCCGAGCGGGGCCTTCCGGGGATCCGGCACCCATTTCTTGATGTAGGCGAGCACGGCTGCCTGCGCTTCGGCCATCGTCTTGCCGTGCGGAAGCTCCGCCAGCAGGCCGGACCGTGTGTGCATGTCGCGGACAAAGTCGTTCATCTGGGCCAGCGCGGCGTCGTCGGGCTTGATCACGACGTCGACGCCGTCCCCCAGGATGTTGAGCTCCGAATCGGTCACCAGGGCGGCCACCTCGATAAGGGCGTCATTCTTGGTGTCCAGGCCGGTCATTTCGCAGTCGATCCAGACGATGCGTTCGTTAGTAATAGGCACCCGCCCAGCCTACCGTTCCGACGCCACAGAGCCGTCCGGTGCTAGGATTTCGAATACGCGGCCGCCGAATTATTTCGGCACTTATTTCTTCGACGCGGCGCCCCGGGCCGGACACTGCGGCCGGCTGTGGGCGGAATTGTGGCCCACAACAGATTGGACGATCCTGACATGACGGCGCCTGTGCCTGCGGCGGGGGAAACGGCTGCCGGTACGTCCCGCCCGTCCACGTCCCGCCCCTCCGCGTCCGGCCGGACCGCGCTCACCTCGGCTGCGGCCTCCCCTGAGGGGGAAGGGGGCGTCGGCGACGTCGACAACCCGCGGTCCCCGATCCTTGCCGGGTTCCTGGGCTCGCTGTTCATGACGATCGGTTCGATCGGCGTCGGCTGGCTTGCCCCCGCGTCCGAACTCCGCCGCGTCCCGCTGTTCATCTTTATGCGCACCGAGGCCCTGGGCGTCGCCCTCTGCATTGTCCTGCTGGCCTTCGGCGGCATGCTGCTGGTCCGCGCCTGGCTGCGGCTCGGCCAGCGCGTCCGGGTCTGGGGGGCCGGCGCCCGCAAGGCCACGCTCCAGGCGACGGCGGCGTGGGGGCTGCCGCTGATGTTCTCTGTGCCGCTGTTCAGCCGCGACGTCTACGCGTACATCGGTCAGGGCCGGCTCATGGTGGAGGGCTTCAACCCCTACGAAAACGGCATTTCGGCGCTGTCCAACTACTTCCAGCTGGGCGCCGACAGAATGTGGACCGAAGCTCCCGTCCCCTACGGGCAGCTGTTCCTGTGGATCGAACAGTTCGTGGTCTGGGCCACCAACGTGCACCCTGAAGGCAGCATCATGCTGTTCCGGATCGCGGCCCTGGTGGGCGTGGTCCTCTGCGTGATCTACGTGCCGAAACTGGCCGAACTGCACGGAGTGAACCCGAACCGGGCCCTGTGGCTGACGGCGGCCAACCCGCTGTTCCTCACCAACTTCATCGCCAGCGTCCACAACGATGCCCTCATGATCGGCCTGGCCCTGGCCGGCCTTTATTACTGCGCCACGCGCCGGGTCATCCTCGGAATCGTGCTGGTCACGCTCTCCATCTCGGTCAAGCCCATCACGGTGGTCTTCCTGCCGTTCATCGGCCTGCTCTGGGCGGGCAAGGGCGCCAGCTGGCCGCGCAAGTTCGTCTTCTGGGCCCTCACGGCCGGCATCAGCGTGGCCCTGCTGTATCTCATGAGCCGGGTCAATGGCTTCGGCTTCGGCTGGATCAACGGGCTGTCGGCCCCGGGCAGCATCTGGATCTGGTACGCGCCTGTTGGCCTGGTGGGCCTGATCGTGGCCTCCATCTCCAACGCCTTCGGGCTCGACGGCTGGGGACTGGCCAAGTGGGCGTTCGACGCCGGCAAGCTGCTCGCCGTCGGCATCGTCGCCTGGCAGATCTTCCGCGGCGACTACGACCGGCTGATGCGCCGGCTCACCCTGGCGTTCGCCGCCGTCGTGCTGCTGTCCCCGATGATCCAGTCCTGGTACATCGTCTGGCTCATCCCGCTCTTCGCCGTCACGGGCATCCGCGACGACTGGCAGGTCAAGGCGCTCTACTTCATCGTGTCCTTCTTCATGGTGTACGCGATCTCGGACCAGCTCGATGTCTTCCCGTACCTGCAGACCGCGGATCTGGGCCTGGCCCTGGCCCTGGCCCGCAACGCCGCGGCGATCATTGCGTTGCTGTTCGCGCTGTACCTGATCTTCCTTGACCCGAAGACCAAGCTGCTGTTTACCAAGTCGGACGAGCCGGTCACCACGCGGCCGATCATCTAGGGCTGGTTCTGGCTAGGCCGCCAGGTTCCTGAGCGCTTCCCTGCGTGAGAGCGGACTGAGCTGGTCCGCGTGCCGCCGCACGAACGCTTTCACCCAGGCCGGATCCGTCCTGGCGTACTGGCGCAGCGCCCACCCGATCGCCTTGCGGATGAAGAACTCCCGGTCCTCGAGGTTGGCCTCGATCACAGCGGCCAGAAGCTCCGTGTCAGTGGCGTCCTTCGCCCCCAGCTGTGCGGTGATCGCGGCCCTCCGGACCCAGAAGTCCTCGTCCCGGCTCCAGCGTTCGAGCACCGGCGTCAGTTCTGCCCGGTGGGCCTGCAACAGGGCGCCCAGCCGGTGGGCCACCCCGTCCACCAGGTCCCACCAGGCTCCGGTGCGGATGATTTCCTCATAGAGGGCCAGCATGCCCAGTTCCCCGGCTGCGGGCTTGAGCCCCGTGAGCTCGATCGCGGCGTAGCGTTCCTCACGGTGGCCGGCGTTGCGCCACAGCACAAGAACCGCGGACTGCAGTTCCGCCAGGCTGCCCGGCGGGTGGTCCGCGGCCGCGGCCCTGACAATGCTGCGAACCTCGGGAACCCGCACGCCCAGGGATGGCATCTGCGATTTCATATAGGCCTCTGCCCCCGCGGCGCGGCCAGCATGGGCAGCAGCCTGGAGGCTGCCGCGGATCGCGTCAATGAGTTCCGTGGTGGTCATGAGGCCACTGTAGACACGACGCGGCGGGCTTTAGAGTTGAAGCCAGCAAGCCGCGGCTCCGCGTCGGAAGGGAAAGCCATGTCCATGATCAAGAGTCCCGAAGAGATCGCACTGATGCGCGAGGCCGGCCGGGTGGTCGCCACCACCCTCGCCCGGATCCGCGAGGCGGCCGCCGTCGGCGTTTCGCTCAAGGAACTGGACGATGTCGCCGCAGCATCAATCGCCGACGCGGGAGCCACTCCGGCGTTCCTGAACTACCGGCCGCGGTGGGCGTCAGTGCCGTTCCCGGGGGTCATCTGCGCGTCCGTCAACGACGCCGTCGTACACGGCATCCCCAACGAGTACCGGCTCCAGGACGGGGACCTCCTAAGCGTGGATTGCGGCGCCTTCCTGGCCGGGTGGTGCGGCGATGCGGCCGTCAGTTTCATCGTGGGGACCGTGGACCCGGTGGACCAGGCCCTCATAGACGCCACGGACGCCGCCCTGGCGAGGGGGATCGATGCGGCAAGGATCGGGAACAAGATGGGGGATCTCGCCTACGCGATCGGCGGGGCGGCTCGCCGGGCAGGCTACGGGCTGCTCGCCGACCACGGCGGCCACGGGATCGGCCGGACCATGCACGCCGAGCCGCACGTGCCCAACGACGGGCGTCCCGGTCGCGGCATCAAACTGACCGAGGGTCTGGTCATAGCCATCGAGCCAATGCTGATTCTCGGCCGCAAGGACGACTACTACCATGACGACGACGAATGGACCCTCCGCTCAGCGAACGGCCGCCGCGCCGCGCACAGCGAACACACCGTGGCCATCACCGCCGAAGGGCCGGTGATCCTGACGCTGCCCTAGCGCCCGCGGTCCCCGCCGGGCCGGGGCACCGTGAGGCGGACGACGGCGCATCCCGGCACTGGGCCGCTGACCACTGCGCCGCTGACCACTGTGCCGCTGACCACCGTGAAGCCGGCCGCCAAAAAGAGTCCCAGGGTGCCGTGGTAGAGGTCCGCCGGGCCGGCCTTGGGCCGTTGCGCGGGGTCGACCGGATAACCCTCCACCACCGTTGCGCCGTGCGCTGAGGCGTGTTCGACGGCGGCGGCAAGCAACGCCCCCGCCACGCCGGTCCGTCGGCGGCCGGGGGAGACGACAAAGCAACTGACGGACCACACGCGGTCCACGCCGGGATCCCGGGCGGCGTCGGGGGCCGACGCCAGCACCTTCGAGCGCAGGATCCTTGGGTAGCACCCGCGGGGCTCGACGGCGCACCAGCCCACCGCATTCCCGTCGCGGAAGGCCAGGACCCCGGGCGCCGGCTGGCCGCCGTCGAACTTGTCCCGCACCTGGTTCTTCCGCTCCTCCGGGGTGGACGCGGACCACTGCGGGCCGGTCAAGGCAAAGAACCGGCACCAGCATCGTGAGGGTTCGCCGCGCACGCCAAAGAGACGCTCGACGTCGGGCCAGTCCGCCGCGGCGGTGGTGATGGCTGCCTGGGCCCGGGGTTCTGCGTCGCGCATGGAACGAGGGTAGCGCCTGGCGGCTTCAGCGTCAGCGCGTGCGCGTGCCCGGGCTGGCTTGGCGGCGGACGCGGTGCGCGGCGAGCCGGAGCTGGATGATGCGGGCGGCTCCGGCGATGGCGACCAGAACGCCGCCGCCGACGGCCGCGATGAACAAGGCGATGCCGAGCGGGACCGAGCCTTCGAGGCCAAAGAACTTCACCTGCACGTATTCCTGGTTCTGCAGGATGAAAGCGATCAGCAGGATCAGCACCACGAGCGCGCAGGCAACCGCGGCCCAGACCATGCCCGCACGGGTGACCTGGCGCGTGTCCGGAGCGGGCGCCGGCGCGGGAGCCTGAGCCGTGGGTTCCTCGGGCTGGGTGGTTTCGGCGCGCCCCGCCGTCGTGGCGGCCACATCGGTGCTGAGGCCTTGCTCGGCGGACGCGGGCCCGGGTTTGGCGTCAGCGGACCCCGCGTAGGGGGAGGTGGGGGCGTCGTCTGGATTGGTGGGGTCGAATCTGCGGGGTGTCTCGGTCATGGCGGCCGTACCTTTCGATTGCGGGCAGGGCGCACAGACTATCCCTGCCGGCCTGCCAGTCCATTCAATACTAAGCGTGCTGAGGGCTGGCGGGGCTCAGGGCGGACGGTGTGCACGGTTCGGGCGATCCCCGCATGCCAGCAACCGTGCTTTGGCTCTCCCTGGCGGCCGCCGTCGGCGTCGTTCTTCCAGGCAATCTTTCCGGGGTCCTTCCCGGAAACCGGCGGCGCCCGCGGGGCGGTGCGGGCGGTTGGCACCGGCCCGGGGACGGTATAACGTCACAGCAAAGCGAATGCCTTGAAGAGGAGGCGCGGCCGTGACGATTATTGACAACGCCGTCTATGTGGACGGTCACCGGACCGCCGACCCGGAAGGGCTCGAGGAGACGTACTTTCTGCTGCGGCAGCGCCAGGGTATGGCCTGGATCGGGCTCTACCGGCCCGAAGCCGAGGAGCTGCGCTCCGTGGCCGAGGAATTTGACCTGAGCCACCTGGCCGTGGAGGACGCGCTCGCCGGACACCAGCGGGCCAAGCTGGAACACTATGGCGAGACGTTGTTCCTGGTGCTGCGGCCCGCGCGGTACCTGGACGACGTGGAGAAGGTCGAGTTCGGCGAGATCCATGTGTTTTCCGGCCCGGACTTTGTGGTGACTGTCCGCCGGGCGGAGTCTCCCGACCTGGCCCGGGTGCGCCGGCGGATGGAGTCCGAGCCGGCGTTCCTAGCGCTCGGACCGGATGCGGTGTTGTACGCGATCCTGGACCAGGTGGTGGACGAGTACGAGCCGGTGGCGGCAGGGCTGGAAAACGATATCGATGAAATCGAAGACGACCTGTTCGCTGCCGACCCCGGCGTATCGCGCAGGATCTATGAACTCTCCCGCCAGGTCATCACGTTCCAGCGTGCCACGGCCCCGCTGGCCGGAATCCTGCAGAGCCTCATGGGCAGCGGACCGGACGGCGTGCCGGACCCGGAACTGCAGGATCATTTCCGCGACGTCCTGGACCACGCCATCAGGCTGGGCGAGCGGGTGTCCGGCTTCCGGGCGTTGCTGCAGAACGCGCTGGCCGTCAACGCGGCCCTCGTTGCCCAGCGGCAGAACGACGAAATGCGGCTCCTGACGGAGTCGAGCTTCGCCCAGAACGAGCAGGTCAAGCGGATCTCGTCGTGGGCTGCCATCCTGTTTGCGCCGACGTTGATCGCCTCGATTTACGGCATGAACTTCCGCGACATGCCCGAGCTCGACTGGATCTTCGGCTATCCGATGGCACTCGCGCTCATGCTCGGCATGGGCGGGATCCTGTTCCTGACGTTCAAACACAACAAGTGGATCTGATGTTCTGGTTGAAATAGGAGTTGACATGGGAAGCGGCCCTGACCTTGCGTTGTCGCAGGTCAGAGCCGCTCTCTTGTGCCCCAGGAGGGAATCGAACCCCCGACCGGCGGATTAGAAGGCCGCTGCTCTATCCCCTGAGCTACTGGGGCGCGCTGGCGCCCACCGGCTGCTGCCGGTGACGCCTCAAAAAGTTTACAGTGCCGGACGGCCGGTGGAGGTCAACGCCGGCGGGTGGCCGGTCCTGCCGGCCCTGACTTCTCCCCAACACGGCCCCCCACACCGTTGCCGGCAGGCGGTTATCCACATGGCACAGCCGGGTCCTCCCCGGCCACGGTCCACGGCGGGATGCTGGAACTGCCCGGCAGGGCACGACAATTCGAGACAGGACATGAGAATGAGCGACAACATTACGGTCCGTGGCTTCGTCGCCTCGGAGATCAGAAGCTCGACCACACCCGGTGGCGTGGCCACGGCGTCCTTCCGGTTCGGCGCCACCGAGCGGCGCTACGACCGCGGCTCCAGCACCTGGGTGGATGGCAACACCAACTGGTTCACTGTCCAGGGATACCGGCAGCTGGCCGGCAACATTGGCTGCAGCATCAAGAAGGGCCAGCGGGTCATCGTGGTTGGCAGGCTGAAGATGCGGAGCTGGGAGAAGGACGGCAGGGTGTACCACGTCGCCGAAATTGACGCGGAGTCAGTTGGCCACGACCTCATGTGGGGCTCTGCCAACTTCACCCGCTCAGCCGCAGCCGGAAGCCATGCGGCCGCCGGACCCGGTTCCCCGGATGCGCCCGGTAGCGGCGACGGTGAGGGCGACGGACCGCAGAGCCAGCCAGGGGACGACGACGGGGACGGCGACCACGGTGCCGACCACAACGCGACGTTCATCCATGACGAGAGCGGTGAGGAAGAGGAGGTGGACCAGGAAACCGGAGAACTGAAAGGGGCCGCAGCCTGAATCCGCAGGACCGGCGGGCAACGCCGTGGACGCCGGGACCGGGCACCGGAACGCCGGAACGGGGCACTGCAGCGTCGCAGAATTGCCGGATGCAACACGCCAGGATCACTGCGGGACGGGCGGCGCCCACCCCCGCCGCGGGAGGGGACGCCCGTCGCCGCGGGCCGTTCCGGCCGCCGCAACCTTGGTGCTCCTTCTTTCGGCCTCCGCCTGTGCGACGCCGGCCGGTAGCAGCGGAGCCATGGCCTCTGAAGCCGCGGATTCTCAGGGGACACCTTCCGCAACGTCCCCGGCACCGACAGCCACTGCGTCGCCGGCACCCGCAACGGCATCCACGACGTCGCCGCTGGCGAACCCCGGCCTGAAACCCGACAGGGAATCCGCCATGAAGTCCACGGTCGAGGCGGTCCTGAACTCCGCCATCCGCGCCGGCGGTCAGCCCGAAACGGCGGGCATCCGCGCGTCGTTGGTTAAGGCAGGGATTCCGGCCGACGCTGTGGAAGTCACAGCCGGGCGGAGGCCCACCGGCCTGGCTGTCGACGCCGTCGAGGCCGGAGTGCGTGACGGCAGCGACTGCATCGTGGCCCAGACGCCGTTAAGTGGCCGATCCGGGCTCACGGAATGTGAGTTATCCCGCCCGAACCACTAGATTTGTAGGCATGGCGGAATTTATCTACACAATGACCAAGGCCCGTAAGGCTGTCGGCGAAAAACTCATCCTCGATGACGTAAGCATGTCCTTCTTCCCGGGGGCCAAGATTGGCGTTGTCGGCCCGAATGGTGCCGGTAAGTCCACCATTCTCAAGATCATGGCCGGCCTGGACACTCCCTCCAACGGTGAGGCCCGGCTCAGCCCCGGCTACACGGTAGGCATCCTGCTGCAGGAGCCGCCGCTGAACGAAGACAAGACCGTCCTGGGCAACGTCCAGGAAGGCGTCGGCGAAATCTACGGCAAGATCCAGCGCTTCAACGCGATCTCCGAGGAAATGGCCAGCCCCGACGCTGACTACGATGCCCTCCTCGAGGAAATGGGACAGCTGCAGGAAGCGATCGACGCGGCCGACGCCTGGGACATCGATTCCCAGCTGGAACAGGCCATGGACGCACTGCGCTGCCCGCCCGCCGACGCCGACGTCACCCTGCTCTCCGGTGGTGAGCGCCGCCGCGTCGCGCTGTGCAAGCTCCTGCTGCAGAAGCCGGACCTGTTGCTCCTCGACGAGCCCACCAACCACCTTGACGCCGAGAGCGTGCTGTGGCTGGAACAGCACCTCTCCAGCTACTCTGGTGCCGTCCTTGCCGTCACCCACGACCGGTACTTCCTCGACCACGTGGCCGAGTGGATCGCCGAAGTCGACCGCGGCCACCTGTACCCGTACGAGGGCAACTACTCCACGTACCTGGAGAAGAAGCGCGCCCGCCTGGAAGTCCAAGGCAAGAAGGACGCCAAGCAGGCCAAGCGCCTGACCGAGGAACTCGAATGGGTCCGGTCCAACGCCAAGGGACGCCAGACCAAGTCCAAGGCCCGTCTGGCCCGCTACGAGGAAATGGCTGCCGAGGCAGACCGTACCCGCAAGCTCGACTTCGAAGAGATCCAGATCCCGCCGGGCCCGCGCCTGGGCGGACTCGTGCTGGAGGCCAAGGGTCTCCAGAAGGGCTTCGATGACCGCACCCTGATCGATGGACTGTCCTTCAGCCTGCCCCGCAACGGCATCGTCGGCGTCATCGGCCCCAACGGCGTCGGCAAGTCCACCCTCTTCAAGACCATCGTGGGCCTGGAACCGCTCGACGGCGGCGAACTGAAGATCGGCGATTCCGTCAAGATCTCCTACGCCGACCAGAGCCGTGGCGGCATCGACCCGAACAAGACCCTGTGGGAAGTCGTGTCCGACGGCCTCGACTACATCCAGGTCGGCCACGTCGAAATGCCGTCCCGCGCCTACGTGGCCGCATTCGGCTTCAAGGGCCCGGACCAGCAGAAGAAGGCCGGGGTGCTCTCCGGTGGTGAGCGCAACCGCCTCAACCTGGCGCTGACCCTCAAGCAGGGTGGCAACCTGCTGCTCCTCGACGAACCGACCAACGACCTCGACGTCGAAACCCTCAGCAGCCTCGAAAACGCCCTGCTCGAATTCCCGGGCTGCGCCGTCGTTGTCTCGCACGACCGCTGGTTCCTTGACCGGGTGGCCACCCACATCCTCGCCTACGAAGGCGACGAGGAGAACCCGTCCAAGTGGTACTGGTTCGAGGGCAACTTCGAATCCTACGAGGAGAACAAGGTCGAGCGCCTGGGCCCGGATGCGGCCAAGCCGCACCGGGTAACCCACCGCCGCCTCACCCGCGACTAAGCCCGCAAGGCTTACAGCGCCACGAAAAAGCCGGCTCCCGCCTGAACTGCTTCAGGGGGAGCCGGCTTTTTGCGTGCGGTGGGCCTGTGCGCCGAGGACGCCGTGTGCCGAGGACACCGTGTCCCAGCCGCCGCGGGGGAGTACTGGCAGCCCTTTGGCTTGCGGATCAGGTGCTGCAGCGCCCTCGATCAGACGGCGGCCTGCACGGCGCCCTTCTCTGTGTTCTTCAGGTCGGTGTTTTTGAAGTCGTTCGGGACGCGGATCATGCCTTCCTGGGCCACCGTCGCCACGTGCCGGCCGTCCCGGCTGAAGATTTTGCCCGTCGCGAGGCCCCGTGCGCCCTGCGCGCTGGGCGATTCCTGGACGTACAGGAGCCACTCGTCGACCCTGACCGGCCGGTGCCACCACATGGCGTGGTCCAGGCTTGCCACGGACATCCCCGGCGTAATCCAGCTCATGCCGTGCCTGCGGAGGATGGATTCGAGCAAGGTGTAGTCGCTCGCGTAGGCCAGGGCCGCCCGGTGCAGGCCGGCGTCGTCGGGCATCGGGCCGAAGGTCTTCATCCACACGGCGTTGCGGGCCTCCCGCGGTCCCTTGGCCGAGACATACAGCGCCGGATCGACGTGGCGGATGTCGAACGGCCGCTCGTAGGCCCAGTGCCGGGCCACGGGGTGATCGAACTTGCCCAGCAGGTCGGCCGTGCTCGGCAGCGATTCGGGGTCCGGGATCCCGGCGGGCATCTCGGACTGGTGCTCGATCCCCTCGTCCTCGGCCTGGAAGGACGCAATCATCGACAGGATGGGCATGCCCTCCTGATAGGCGTGGACCCGGCGGGCCGAGAACGACCGCCCGTCGCGCAGGCGCTGCACGCCGAAGGTGATCGGCTTGTTGGCGTCTCCGGGCCGGAGGAAGTAACCGTGCATGGAGTGCACGCTGCGGTCCGGATCGACGGTGCGGCTGCCGGCTATCAGGGACTGCGCCAGCACCTGGCCGCCAAAGACGCGCTGCTTGGGCTGTTGCTGGGAGGGACCTATGAAGATGTCCTCGTCCGTCCGGGCGCCCTCGAGCTCGCCGAGGTTGAGAAGTTGGATGAGCGAGGAGGTGGGGTCCTGGGTCGGGAGCCCCAGCAGTCCGGCTTCGGCTTCAGTCATGGTCTGACTCTAGACGGCGTCCAGCGCCGCTCCAAAGAAGCGCAGCCGGTAGAGTCAGTAGTGTGTCTGATGTCCTAACCCAGCCCCTGCAGTTCACCGATCCCCGCGACCTCGACGACCTGCGCACCTTCGCGACGCGCGCCAAGTCCATTGACGACGGCGCCATCAGGCTCCAGGCCGCTGGCCCCGTCCTGGCCGCCTACGTCTGCGTCCTGCGGCCCCGGCTCCTGGGCGAATCCACCCCCACCATCCTGGGCCTGCGGACCATGGCGCTGGCGCAGCCGGCGGACACTGACGTGACAGTGCCGCTGTCCGCCGTGCTGGACCGCCTGGCACGGGCGGGGGAGCACGACGTCGAACTTCCCGTCCCGCCGGTGACCGTCAGCGAGTCGTGGGCCGGGATCGGCGCGCCGCGGGCCGGCTGGGAACTGCTCGGCACCGTCCAGGACACCGCCCTGCGGACCGCAGCGGAGGCCGGGATCAGGGAGATCGCCGCGATCATTCCGGACAAGCCCGGTGCGTTGATCGTCAACAACGCGAGGGCAACGGTCTGGGGCCGGGAACTGCCCGACGCCGGCGGCCTGCCGGCCGGGGCCGCGTTCGCCGCGCTCACCCTGGGCTTCCTGGCAGAGAGCGAGCAACGGCTCTACCGGGCCGGGCGCTGGTTCCGGCTCAGCGGCACCCGCGGCCACGTGCTGGTCCGGACCGGCACCGGGCTCTAGGAAGCTCCGGCGCCGGCGCCCTCCGCGCTCAGCCCTCCGACGGGCTGTTCACCATGGACAGGGCTGCCCGCTCCATGTAGTCCCAGAGCGTTCCCTCATACAGCGGCGGCAGTTCCAGGGCATCCACCGCGGCACGCATGTGGAACAGCCAGCGTTCCTTGGCCTCCGGTGTCACCCGGAACGGCATGTGGCGCATCCGCAGCCGCGGATGCCCGCGCTCCTCGCCGTACGTCGTCGGCCCGCCCCAGTACTGTTCCAGGAACATCAGGAAGCGGCGCTTGGCCGGGCCAAGGTCCTCTTCCGGGTACATGGCGCGCAACAGCGGATCAGTTGCGACGCCGTCGTAGAAGACGTCGATGAGCTTCACAAAAGTCTGGTGGCCGCCCACGGCGTCATAGAAGTTGTCCGTGTAGCCGGGCTGGCTGAACGGATCGTTCTGCAGCAGCTGCCTGGGCTGGCTGGGTTCGCTGGCGCTGGGAATCGTCATTTCACTATTCTCCGGCCTTCTGCTGGGGTGCACTGTCGGCCTCGGCCGCCGGGGACGTCTCGGGCGGAATGTACGTGCCCTGGGAGCGGTTGCCCACACGCAGGATTTCGCCGTTGCGCAGGTACCAGATGGTGCCGTCGTCGGCCCGGACCCGGGTGATCCGCAGGTTCATGGCCTCGACCGTGCCCACCACCTCGGAAGTCTCGATGATGTCGCCAATGCCGTACTGGTCCTCGAAGGTAATGAAGATGCCGGCGAGGAAGTCGCGGATCAACTGCTGGGCACCGAAACCGATCGCCACACCGAGGATCCCGACGCTCGTCAGGATGGGAGCCACGTCCACGTTCAGGTACTTGAGCACGTACACGATGGTGAGGACGGCAATCAGGACGCCGACCACGCTGCGGAGCAGTGCGCCGATTGTCTCTGCCCGCTGGACGCGGCGTTCGTGGTCCAGGGCGCGGAACGCCGGAGCCACCCAGCGGAAGTGCGACTTCTTGAAGAGTGTGCTGCCCGCCGCGACCCGTTTGGTGATTCCGGTGATCACGAAGGATGCCACCAGCCACACGGCGACGCCGATGCCCAGGCTGATGAGGCCACCTGGCAGGTTGACAGCCGAGATGTCCGGTGCGGTGATTGGTTCGATGGTGGTCAGGCTGATCATCGGTGAGGGAAAACTCCTAGTTTACTGCAGCCCTGCTGCCGGCCGGCAGCAGGGCTGGGCGTCAGGAAAGGCGGCTGGCGTTCGCCGGGCGCATAACGCTCTGGTCTACTTCAACATTAGCGCCGTAGCGTGGCCCCATGCGCATCCTGGTCCTTGGCGGCACCGTCTTCCTGTCAGCTGAAATAGCCCGGCAGGCCCTCGCCGCCGGGCACGACGTCACATGCCTGGCCCGCGGTACCGCCGCCGCGCCGCCCGACGGCGCCACCTGGCTGCGCGCGGACCGCGCGCAGGGGAAGACCGCGTACGAAGGGGCCGCCGGCAGCGGCGCGTGGGACGCCGTCGTCGACGTCTCGCGGGACCCTGACCAGGCACGGGAGGCCCTCGAGACGCTGGCCGGCTCGGCCCGGCACTGGACCTTCATCTCCAGCTGCTCGGTCTACGCTGACAACTCAGTGGCCGGCGAGGCAGAAGACGCCCTGGTGCTCCCGCCGCTGGCTCCGGGCACGGAGCTGACCATGGATAACTACGGCGAGGCCAAGTCCGCGATCGAGCACCTGACCCGGGAACTGGCAGGGGGCAAGGCGCACCTCTGCCGCGCCGGCCTGATCGGCGGACCCGGGGACGGCTCCGACCGCTACGGGTACTGGCCGGCCCGGTTCGCCCGGGACAACGATCCCGTCCTGGTCCCGGACATCCCCGCCGACGCCACCCAGATCATCGACGTCCGCGACCTTGCGGCCTGTATCCTCACCGCCGCCGAGAACGGAACCACGGGGGCGCTGAACGCCGTCGGTGAGCCGGTGCCCTTTGCCGCCTATCTGGAGGAAGCCCGCCAGCTCGCCGACGCCGACTCCGAGGTGGTTGTCGCACCCGAGGACTGGCTGGCGTCGCACGGTGCGAACTACTGGGCCGGCCCGGACTCGCTGCCGCTGTGGCTGCCGCCAGGCCACGAGGGCTTCGCGACCCGCAGCAACGACGCTGCCCGGACAGCAGGACTCCGGCTCCGGCCCTGGATGGACACGCTGCGGGACACCCTGGCGGATGAACGCCGCCGCGGACTTGGCCGTGAACGCAAGGCCGGCATGAGCCCGGAGACGGAGCGCCGGCTGGTGTCCGAGTACCGGGCGGAGGCCTCGGCCTGCCCGGCTGACGGCGCCGCCTGAAAACTATTCAGTCAGCCTGGCCCTCCACCACAGCCGTCGGCTCGTGCAACACCGGGAAATTCACGCTGCGGGCGATGAAACAGACCTTGTTGGCCTCCACGTGGAGTTCCTCAAGGACATCCGGTGCCGCCGCTTCCGCCACCGTCACCCGGGGCCTCAGCGTGACGGATTCGAACTGCCCGCTGCCGTCCCGGTTGGTCCGCATCAGGCCCTCGGCCCGGTCCTCGTAGGCCGTCACCACAACGCCGTGCTTCACGGCCACGTGCAGGAAGGAGAGCATGTGGCACTGCGAGAGCGCGGCCAGCAGCAGCTGTTCGGGGTTGTAGCGCTCCCGGTCCCCGTGGAAGGTCGGATCGGCCGAGCCGCGCAGCACCGGCAGCCCGGGGATCTCGACGTCGTGGTCCCGTGAGTAACCGCGGTACGAGGACGTCCCGGCCCCGCGGTTCCCGGTCCAGCGGACGGTCAGCGCATAGTGATGTTCGTCAAGGCTCATGACTCCAGCCTAGAACGACAGAACCCCGGCGCCGCACAGGGGCGGTGCCGGGGTTCCAGGCTTGCCGGGGGTCCGGTGCCTAGGTCGTTAGCCGACGTCGGCCTGGCGGGCGCGCAGGGCGCGGGCAACGCCGTCGCGGTTCTCCAGCATCATCCGGCGCAGCGCCGCACTGCCCTCCGGCAGCGAGGCCAGGAACTCATCCGTGCGGTCCACCGTGGCCTGCGTGGTCAGCTGGGCCGGGTAGAGCCCGACGACGATCTGCGAGGCCAGCGCGTGGGTGCGGCTTGCCATGATGCCCGGGACGGCCTCGAAGTACTTCTCGGCGTACGGCTCGAGCAGGGACGTGTCCAGGACCCGGGTAAAGCCCGTCACCGCGGAGCCCTGCAGGGCGTTGGACAGGTCGCCCTTGACCACAATCGATTCCCAGGCCGCGGCCTTGGCCTCCGGAGTGGGGATGGCGGCCTTGGCCAGGGCCGCCGCGTTCTGGCCGTTGGAGGTGTTGTCGTGCTCCAGTTCATCGTCGATCCGCTCCTGCCCGGCGCGGCCGCCTGCCACGAGGGAAGCCAGCAGCTCCCACCGCAGGTCCTGGTCCACGCTCAGCCCATCGAGGGTGAGTGAGCCGTCCAGCAGCCCGGAGACCGTGTCCAGCTGCCCGGCGCTGCGGGCCAGCAGGGCGTAGGACTTCACGAACTGCAGCTGGGCGTCCGAGCCAGCCGGCACCGCCGAGGCGAGCTCCCAGAGCTTGTCGGCCGCGGCCACGGCGGTGGCCTCCTGGTGCTCCTCGGCCACGTAGAAGGTCAGGGTGGTGGCCAGCTGCCGGAGCTGGACCAGGATCACGGAGGAATCGGATTCCTCGGCAATGTTGGCGAGGATCAGCTCCACGTACCCGCGGGCCGGGGACTCGCCGTCGCGCGCCGCATCCCAGGCCGAGCCCCACACGAGCGTGCGGGGGAGGCTCTGGCTGAAGTCCTTCAGGTGCGCCGTTGCGGTGGCGAGGGACTTCGGATCCAGGCGGACCTTGGCATAGGCGAGGTCGTCGTCGTTGAGCAGGATCAGGTCCGGCTGGGCCACGCCGGCCAGGGCCGGAACTTCGGTGCGCTCGCCGTCGACGTCGAGCTCCTCACGGTGCACCCGCTCCAGCTTGCCGGCGCCGTTGAGGTTGTAGAAGCCGACGGCGAGGCGGTGCGGGCGCAGGGTCGGTTCGCTCTCGATCGCCGACTGCACGATGGCGAAGGACTCGATGGTGCCGTCCGCGGACGCCGAGATTTCCGGTGTCAGCGTGTTCACGCCGGCGGTCTCCAGCCAGAGCTGCCCCCACCGTTCCAGGTCGCGGCCGCTGGCCTTCTCGAGTTCGGCCATGAGGTCGCTGAGCTCGGTGTTCTGCCAGGCGTGCTTGCTGAAGTACTCCCGCACCCCGGACATGAATTGCTCCGGTCCCACCCAGGCGACGAGCTGGCGCAGCACCGAGGCGCCCTTGGCGTAGGTGATCCCGTCGAAGTTCACCTCGACGTCCTGGAGGTCATTGATCTCGGCGAAGATCGGGTGCGTGGTGGGCAGCTGGTCCTGCCGGTAGGCCCAGGACTTCTCCACGGACGCGAACGTGGTCCAGGCGTGGCCGAACTCGGTGTTCTCGACGGCGGCCAGGTGGGACATGTATTCGGCGAAGGACTCGTTGAGCCAGAGGTCGTTCCACCAGCGCATGGTGACGAGGTCGCCGAACCACATGTGCGCGAGCTCGTGCAGCACGGTGATGGCGCGGCGTTCCACCTGGGCGTCGGTGACCTTGCCGCGGAAGACGTAGCCTTCCAGGATGGTGACGGCCCCGGCGTTCTCCATGGCGCCGGCGTTGAACTCCGGCACGAAGAGCTGGTCGTACTTCTCGAACGGGTACGGGCAGCCGAACTGGGCCTCGAAGAACTCGAAGCCCTGCCGGGTGAGCTCGAAGATGTTGTCCGCATCGAGGTACTGCATGAGCGACTTGCGGGCGAAGATGCCCAGCGGGGTGACCTTGCCCGCCGCCGACGTGACCTCGCTGCGCACCGACTGGTACGGCCCGGCGATCAGCGCGGTGACATAGGAGGACAGCCGCGGTGTCGGCGTGAACTCCCAGACAGAGCGGGCGCCCCCGTCCGCGCCGGGGATGGTCTCCACCGGCACCGGGGTGGGGGAGTTGGACACGACATCCCAGTGCGAGGGGGCGGTGACGGTGAACGTGAAGCTGGCCTTCAGGTCGGGCTGTTCGAAGACGGCGAACATGCGCCGCGAATCCGGGACCTCGAACTGGGTGTACAGGTAGACCTCGCTGTCCACCGGATCCACGAAGCGGTGCAGGCCTTCACCGGTGTTCATGTACGGGGCGTCGGCGACCACAAGCAGGTCGTTCTCGGCCGCGAGGTCCGGGAGCTGGATCCGGACGCCGTCGGAGACCTCGGCCGGATCCAGTTCGCGGCCGTTGAGGCTCACGCTGTGCACGGCGTGGGTGACGGCGTCGATGAAGGTCGACGAGCCCGGCTTGGCCCGGAACTTCACGGCCGTGGTGGAGCCGAAGACCTTCTCGCCGCGGGTCAGGTCCAGGCTGACCTCGTAGGAGTCAACGTCGATCAGGGCGGCGCGCTCGCGGGCTTCGGCGCGGGTCAGATTCATACCGGGCAAAGGGGCCTCCAGAAGAAGATGGATACTGCCGGCCGGCCGCGGCCGCGGTCGCCGACGTTACTGTGAAATTATTCTTTCACGTTAGCGGCCCTTGGCAAGTTAGCCCGGTCACAACCGGCCCCTAGAAACCGCCTGCCCTTAGCGGCCATTCGTGTCAGATGGCTGCGGTTGGGGTGGCCACGTTGACGTTGCCCCGGCGATCTCTTCTTGGTCGTGGCGAGGTCCGGGCGCCGGACTGCGTGCCTGATCCCACAATTGCTTCCCGCCCACCTGCTGACCTGCGCGCATGTCCCCAGATCCATCAAGGTGCGTCCGCGGTAGCGTTGGAGCATGGGAAAGATCCGTGACTCCGTCGATGCCAGAGCGCTGCGCTTTGCCATCGGTTTCCCCCTGATGCTGGCGGCAGGATTCGTGCTGTGTGCGCTTCTGGTACGCCCGGATCTGCCCGAGCCGCTGGCCGTCCGCTGGACCGCCGCCGGTGCCGCCGACTTCGCGCCGTTCGTGACAGTCGCGGGAGCCGGAGCCTCGCTGATCGTGGTGATCGGCTGGGCCGTGCTGCTGCAGGCCGTGCCGCTGTCGCGCCCCGCGATGATGCGCCGCATCATGATGGGCGCCGGCCTGTCCATGAGCCTCTTCGTCACCACAGTCCTTGCCGCCGTGCTCGTGGGCCAGCTGGGCCTGCCCGATGCGCGGGGATCCCATGTGGACGCCTCGGTCCTGGCGCTCGGCAGCGGCGCGGCCCTCGGCCTGGGCATCGTGATGGGTTTTGTCTTCAAGGCCGACGAGCGCTGGTCCGTCGATGACGACGTCGCCGTCCGGCAGGCCCTTGAGCGCGAACAGGATCCGGATTTGGCCAGGGACCGGGTGAGCCTCTGGGTCCACGCCCGCAGCTCAATCTTCGTCATGCTCGGCATCGCAACGATTTTGCCGGCCGCCCTCCTGACCATTGCCGTGCCGTGGCTGTCTGTCCTCCTGGTGGCGGCGGCCCTGGTGGCCGCGGCGTTCCTGGTGGCCCGGATCCGGGTTGACCGCGGCGGGCTGCACGTCTTCGCGGCAGGCTTCGTCCGGGTCATGGAGGTTCCGGCCGCGGCCATCGACGCCGCGACGCCCAGGGACGTCACGGCGGCGGACTATGGCGGGTGGGGCTACCGGACCCATGGCAACACCACCGCGATGCTGGTCAGCAGCGGCCCCGCGGTGGTCATCGACCGCTCAGACGGGCGCCGGCTGGCGGTGAGCGGCGGCAGTGCCACCGCGGCGGACAATATTGCCCAAACGCTGTCCCGGGTGGCGGACAGGGCCCGGCGGAACGGCGGGACCCCCGCCGTGTAGCACGGCGGTGTCGGTCCGCGGTGTCGGTCCTCAGTGTCGGTCCCCGGTGGAGCTAGACGGTGGGGCAAGACGGTGGAGTACGACGGCGTGCCGGGCCTGTGTAACACGACCGTCCAGTGAGGGGGCCGGCCGGCTGCAGCACGGTCCCGGGAGGCCCGGCCTAGTACGCTTGGACCAGACCCCAACCGCCCCGGCCGCCGCCCGGCGCCGCAACCGAACGGAACAGCCGTGACCATTTCTGACCTGCCCCGCGTGCACATTGCCACCGACCACGCCGGAATGGAGCTCAGCGCCCACCTGGTCAGCCACCTCAGCGCCAAGGGCTACGAGGTGGTGGACCACGGACCGAAGGTCTACGACGCCCTGGATGACTACCCGTCGTTCTGCATCAACGCCGCCCTCGCCGTCGTCGCGGACCAGGAAGCCGGAACCCGCGCCCTCGGCATCGTCCTCGGCGGCTCGGGCAATGGCGAGCAGATCGCCGCCAACAAGGTCAAGGGCGTCCGGGCCGCGCTGGCCTGGAACCTGTCCACCGCCCAGCTGGCACGTGAGCACAACGACGCCAACGTCGTCGCCGTCGGCGGCCGCCAGCACAGCGTCGACGAGGCCACGGAAATCATCGAGGCGTTCCTGGCCGAACCTTTCAGCAACGATGAGCGCCACGTCCGCCGGATCGGCAAGATCGCCACGTACGAGCGCACCGGCGAGGTCATCGACTAGTGCCGGAGGGGCATTCCGTCCACCGGCTGGCCCGCCAGTTCGGGGACGTCTTCGCGGGGGAGCGGCTCGCGGTCTCCAGTCCGCAGGGCCGGTTTGCCCAGGGCGCTGCGCTGCTGGACGGCCACACCCTCGTCAGTTCCGTGGCGCACGGGAAGCACCTCTTCCTGGAGTTCGGGCACGGGCTTCTCCTGCACGTCCACCTGGGCCTCTATGGCGCCTGGGATTTCGGCGGCGACGCCACCTTCCGCGGCGCCTCCAGCATCGGTGCGCCCCGGAAGGTGGGGGAGCGGGAAGTCTACGACGACGCTGAGGCGGCCGGGCCGGCCTCATATGAGGGCCCGCCCGCGCCGGTCGGTGCCGTCCGCGTCCGGCTCGCCGGCGCGCACGGCTGGGCCGATCTCCGCGGCGCGACCACGTGCGAGGCGATCACGGACGCGGAAGCGGCGGCCGTACTGGCGCGGCTCGGCCCGGACCCGTTGCGGAACCTTCCCGGCGACCGGGACGCCTTCAGCGCCACCGTGGCGGCCAAACGTACACCGCTGGCGGCCCTGCTGATGGACCAAAAGGTGATTGCCGGCGTCGGGAACGTCTACCGGGCCGAACTCCTGTTCAGGCAACGGCTCAACCCCTGGCTGCCCGGCGCCGAACTGACACCGGACGCGGCCCGCCGGCTCTGGGACGACACCGCAGACATGATGACCGACGGCGTCCGGGACGGCCGGATCATCACGACGCCGCCGCAGTACTGGAACGGGGCCGGAGCCGGCGTATCCCGCGGCGTCCTGCCGGCCCCGGAGGAGGCCCACTTCGTCTACCGGCGCCACGGACTCGGCTGCAGGGACTGCGGAACGCCGGTGGCGCTGACCGAGCTCGGCGCCAGGAAGCTCTATTGGTGCCCGGCCTGCCAGCAGGCCTGAGCCGGTACGCCTGCCCTTCCAAAGCCAACCCTTCCAAGCTCCGGCGCTCCGGCCACCGGGGCCTGGAGGGAACGAAAAAAGCCCCTCCGGAGAGGGGCTTTTTTCGTCATATTTCTGAGGGGACGACGGGAATCGAACCCGCGTAATCAGTTTGGAAGACTGAGGCTTTACCATTAAGCTACGTCCCCGGGGATCTCACTGGAACTCCAGTAAAACTTCCGGGCGGCTGTTCAAGCCGGATACAACTAAACCCAATTCAAGGCCCCGGTGTCAAATGTGCAAATCGGCACAGTATGACCGTAGACTGTTCTGTGCACTTACGGGGTGTAGCTCAGCTTGGCTAGAGCGCCTGCTTTGGGAGCAGGAAGTCGCAGGTTCAAATCCTGTCACCCCGACTCTGCAAGCACTGCCAGCACGTGGCAATGCAGAACCCCATACCCCCCACACCAGGAGTACTTAGACTGTGAAGAGCGCTGTCGAGAACCTCACCCCCACGCGGGTCAAGCTCAATGTTGAGGTCCCCTTTGAGGAATTGAAGCCCAGCATCGCAGAGGCATACAAGACTGTTGCTTCGCAGATCCAGGTCCCCGGTTTCCGCAAGGGCAAGGTCCCCTCCAAGCTCATTGACCAGCGCGTTGGCCGCGGCTACGTCCTGGAGACGGCCATCAACGAAGGCCTCAACGGCTGGTACCAGGCCGCCGTGCAGGAAACCGGCATCCGCCCCCTGAGCCGTCCCGAGGTCGAGATCACCGAGGTTCCGGACCCGTCCGCCACCGACGGCGAGCTCAAGTTCCACGCCGAGGTTGACATCCGCCCCGAGATCGAACTGCCCGACTACGCAGGCATCAAGGTTGAGGTCGCCGCCGCCGAGTCCTCCGACGCCGACGTCGACAAGGCCCTGGACGAGCTCCGCGGCCGCTTCGGCACGCTGAAGTCCGTGGACCGCCCGGCCGCCGATGGCGACTTCCTGACGATCGACATCGCAGCCTCGATCGACGGCGCCGATGTTGACTCCGCTTCCGGCCTGTCCTACCAGGTTGGCGCCGGCACCATGCTCGAAGGCCTCGACGAGGCCGTCACCGGCCTCAGCGCCGACGAAGACGCCATCTTTGACACCACGCTGGTCGGCGGCGAGCACGCCGGCGAGTCCGCTCAGGTCAAGGTCACCGTCAAGGCCGTCAAGGAGCGCGAGCTCCCCGTCGCCGACGACGACTTCGCCCAGCTCGCCAGCGAATTCGACACCCTGGCCGAACTCCGTGAGGACCTGGCCAAGCAGGCTGCTGAGTCCAAGGTTGTTGACCAGGGCGTCGAGGCCCGCGACAAGGTCCTGGACAAGCTCGTTGAGCTCGTCGAGGTGCCCGTCCCGGCGTCGATCGTCGAAGAGCAGCTCGAGCAGCACTTCAACGCCGAAAACGCCCACGGTGAAGGCGAGCACGACACCGAGGAGCACCGCGCCGAGGTCAAGGCCAACACCGAGCGCGCCTTCCAGAACGAGATCATCCTCGACGCCATCGCGGAGAAGGAAGAAGTCAACGTCAGCCAGAACGAGCTGATCGACTACATCGTCACCACCGCCAGCCAGTACGGCATGGACCCGAACCAGTTCGCCCAGATCATCGATCAGAGCGGCCAGGTGCCCATGATGGTTTCCGAGGTCCGCCGCCGCAAGGCACTGGCCGTCGTGCTGGGCCAGGCCGAGGTCACCGACTCCGAGGGCAACAAGGTTGACCTGAGCGACTTCGTCCGCCCCGGCGACGAAGCCGCCCCGGCCGCCGAGACCGTTGAGGACGAAGCAGCTTCGGCAGAAGCCAGCACCGAGGCCACGCCGAGCGATGACCCCGCAGCAGTGAAGTTCTAGCAGTCACTGAGACGTAGAACAGTCGGCCCCCGGATCACCGATCCGGGGGCCGACTGTTTTAAGCCCCCGCCTGCAGCCATGCCCGGCCGGCACGCTCTGTCCGGGAGCCGGGAAGGGCCCGCATCCGGGACCCGGCGCGCGGGGTCCCGGCAATCGTGCGCCGTCAGCGAACAGCCCGGCACCAGCGAACAAAGCGGGCGTGAAAACGGTTAGTGTCGCTGTAGGAAAGTTCAGTGATGTCGTCCAGTGGCGTCACCGTCGCCAGCGAGAGGTAAGTACATATGTCACAGCAAGCAGGGGCACCCCGGATGGCCACGGTCGATCCGGCAGCCCAGGATAACTACATTTACAACCGCCTGCTGAAAGAGCGCATCATCTGGCTCGGCTCCGAGGTCCGCGACGATAACGCCAACGCGATCTGCTCCCAGCTGCTGCTGCTCTCGGCGGAGAATCCTGAAAGGGACATTTACCTTTACATCAACTCACCCGGCGGCTCCGTCACCGCCGGCATGGCCATCTACGACACCATGCAGTTCATCCCGAACGATGTTGTTACGGTTGCCACCGGCCTCGCCGCGTCCATGGGCCAGTTCCTGCTCTCCTCCGGCACCAAGGGCAAGCGCTACGCCACCCCCAACGCCCGCATCCTCATGCACCAGCCCTCCGGCGGCATCGGCGGCACGGCGTCTGACATCAAGATCCAGGCCGAGCTGATCCTGCACATGAAGAAGGTCATGGCCGAGCTGACCGCCGACCAGACCGGCCAGAGTGTGGACACCATCCTCAAGGACAACGACCGCGACAAGTGGTTCACGGCCCCGGAAGCCCTCGAATACGGCTTCTTCGACAAGATCGCCGCACACGCCGGCTCCGTGGCAGGCGGCGGCGGAACCAACGCCAACGGCTCCGGAAACAGCGGCGGCGCTGCGACAGCCACCGAGAACTGACCGGCAGGTAGACAGCAATGAATTCAGGAGCAATGAACATGAACTACAACTTCGGTTCGACTGCCGGCAACCTGCCGAGCAGCCGCTACGTGCTGCCCCAGTTCGAAGAGCGCACCCCCTACGGCTTCAAGCGCCAGGACCCGTACACCAAGCTGTTCGAGGACCGCATCATCTTCCTCGGCGTCCAGGTCGACGACGCCTCGGCCGATGACGTCATGGCCCAGCTGCTGGTGCTCGAGTCCACCGACCCGGACCGCGACATCACGCTCTACATCAACTCGCCTGGCGGTTCCTTCACCGCCATGACCGCGATCTACGACACCATGACGTACATCCGGCCCGAGATCCAGACCGTCTGCCTCGGCCAGGCGGCCAGCGCCGCCGCCGTGCTGCTCGCGGCCGGCACGCCGGGCAAGCGCCTCGCGCTGCCGAACGCCCGCGTACTGATCCACCAGCCCTCGCTGTCCGGCGGACAGGGCGGGCAGGCCTCGGACCTCGAGATCCAGGCCGCCGAGGTCATGCGCATGCGCTCCTGGCTCGAGGACACGCTGGCCAAGCACTCCGGCCGAACGCCTGAGCAGGTCAACAACGACATCGAGCGGGACAAGATCCTCACGGCCGCCGAGGCCATGCAGTACGGCCTCATTGACCAGGTCCTCGATTCCCGCAAGATCAAGCCCCAGGCAATCGCGCGCTAATCAGCAATCCGCGGCGCCGGTGCGGCATTTTTACTTGGCCGCACCGGCGTCCGCTTTCCACCCAACGGGCCCAAAGTGACCTAGAGTGGAACATGTCACAGCCAGCAGCAAGCTACTAAAGGGGTTCACACATGGCTCGGATTGGCGAGAGCACAGATCTGCTGAAGTGTTCTTTCTGCGGAAAGAGCCAGAAGCAGGTCCGCAAGCTCATTGCCGGGCCCGGCGTCTACATCTGCGACGAGTGCATCGAACTCTGCAACGAGATCATCGAAGAGGAACTCGCGGAAGTAGCTGACCTGGGCAGTTTCGAGTTGCCCAAGCCCCGCGAAATCTTTGATTTTCTGCAGGAATACGTGATTGGCCAGGAACCCGCCAAGCGTTCGCTCGCCGTCGCGGTGTACAACCACTACAAGCGGATCCAGGCCGGCCACGCGCCGAAGAGCGGCAGCCTCGCCGACGGCGTGCACCACGACGACGTCGAGATCGCCAAGTCCAACATCCTGCTGATCGGACCCACCGGCTGCGGCAAGACCTATCTGGCCCAAACCCTCGCCCGCCGCCTCAACGTTCCGTTTGCCGTCGCCGACGCCACGGCCCTGACCGAGGCCGGCTACGTCGGTGAGGACGTTGAGAACATCCTCCTCAAACTTATCCAGGCCGCCGACTATGACGTCAAAAAGGCCGAGCAGGGCATCATCTACATCGATGAGATCGACAAGATCTCACGCAAGAGCGAAAATCCGTCCATCACCCGGGACGTCTCGGGGGAGGGCGTGCAGCAGGCGCTCCTGAAAATCCTCGAAGGCACGGTGGCCTCGGTCCCGCCGCAGGGCGGACGCAAGCACCCGCACCAGGAATTCATCCAGATTGACACCACGAACGTGCTCTTCATCGTGGCCGGCGCCTTCGCGGGGCTCGAGGACATCATCGGTTCGCGGTCCGGGCGCAAGGGCATCGGCTTCGGCGCCCCGCTCAACGAGGTCAAGAACACCACGGATTCCTACGGCGAGGTCATGCCGGAAGACCTGCTCAAGTTCGGGCTGATCCCTGAGTTCATCGGCCGGTTGCCCGTCATCACCACCGTCTCCAACCTGGACCGCGCCGCGCTCATCCAGATTCTCTCGACGCCGAAGAATGCCCTTGTCAAGCAGTACCAGAAGATGTTCCAGCTCGACGGCGTCGAGCTCATCTTCGAGGACGAGGCCCTCAACACCATTGCCGACCAGGCGCTGGAGCGCGGCACCGGGGCCCGGGGGCTGCGCGCCATCATGGAGGAAGTCCTGCTTCCGGTCATGTTCGACCTCCCCAGCCGCGACGACGTCGCCAGCGTCGTGATCACCGAAGAGGTCGTGACCAAGAAGGCAACGCCCACGATGATCGCCCACGACGAGGTCAAACGGCGCAAGTCCGCCTGATCCGGAATATTATCGCGGCCAAGGTCGCTGTAATCCTTAGCGCGCCGTGTGCGTGATCCGCCCCGGCGCTTTCCCCGCAGACTTCCCTAAGGAGAACACCTGTGTCTGAAACCATGACCAACAAAGCCGACTTCTGGTTTGACCCGATGTGCCCCTTCGCCTGGGTCACCTCCCGCTGGATCGGCGAAGTCGAAGAAGTCCGCGACATCAAGACCGAGTGGCATGTCATGAGCCTCGCCGTGCTCAATGAGGGCCGCGAGGAACTGCCCGAGCAGTACCGCGAGTTCATGAAGAAGGCGTGGGCTCCGGTCCGCGTCATCACCGCCGCCGCTGAACAGCACGGTGCCGAATTCATCAAGGCGCTCTATGACTCCATGGGCACCAAGATCCACAACGAAGGCATCAAGGACATTGACGAGGTCATCGCCAAGTCGCTGGCCGAGGCCGGACTGCCGGCCGAGCTTGCGGCCGCGGGCCAGAGCGACGAATTCGATGCAAAGCTGCGCGCCAGCCACGAGGAAGGCATCTCGCTGGTGGGTCAGGACGTGGGCACACCCGTCGTCGCCTTCAACGGCACGGCCTTCTTCGGCCCGGTTCTGACGCGCATCCCGCGCGGCGAGGAAGCAGGACAGATCTGGGACGCCACGGTGACCCTGGCATCCTTCCCGTACTTCTTCGAAATCAAGCGCAGCCGTACCGAAAGCCCGGTCTTTAACTAGGCCTGAACAGGCCGGGCCGGGCCGCTGCCTGGCCTCCCGGGAGCCCCGGCAGAACTACTCTGTTGTAGTTCTGCCGGGGCTCTTGTGCACGGCAGGCCGGGGGACAACAATAGAACTTACCCACTTCGAAAGAAGAGGGACGCAGGAACCAAAGATTCAGTGACACTCATCCGACGCAGCCTTCGGCAAAGTCAGATGATGGCTACCAGTGACGAGGTAGGAAGACCTGAAAGTCTAAGGATCCCGCCAGATTGTCTAAGACGTCACGTGACAATCGAAAAGTCGAAGCCCCACCAACCGCTAAACGCTGATGGGGCTTCCCCTTTGCCCAAAAACACCTTGCCCAAAAACAGTGGGCCCAATAACGCCGTCCAAGGGCGCTTCCCCGGGTGCGGAGTGGGCATTGTGCAGGTGCGCACGACCCGGGGCGGGTCATGCGCACCTGAGGGTGCCGGGGGACTGGCTCCGTGGTGTTAGTCGCGGCGGTCCTCCCGGCGGTCGCCGCGGTCGTCACGGCGGTCTTCGCGCCGGTCGCCGCGACGGTTGATCCCGTGGGCGACGACAACGGCCCCGCCGACGGCGGCGGCGGTCCTGCGTCTGCGTCGTGCTGCCAGTGGCATGTCAGGCTCCTTCTATCGCTTCTTCAGGGGACTGGTCTTCAGCGTCGGCCTGGAAGGCGGCGATGACGGCCTGGGTCGGGATCCGGCCGCTGGCCACGAGTTGGCCGCCGGCCTTGCGGACTGCCGTGCCGAATGGGGCCGCCCAGAGGTTTTCCCAGACGAGCACCGCGGCGGAGTGGCCGGGCGCGATCGTCTCGGCCAGGTCCATGACGTCCTGTTCAGAGAGCACCATGGCCAGGTCGGCCTCGGCCGTGCGCACCTCGCCGAGCTCGCTCGGGTCGAGGTCGGAGATCTCCGCCGTCTCGAGTGTGCCGTCCTCCATCTTCCTCAGGAACACCATGTCGAGCACCCTGACGAGGTCACGCTGGACCAGGTCCTCCAGGAACGGGGCGATCTGGCCCTTGCCGAAATCGGGTCCGGGGAATTCAACGACGATCCAGTCGACCGGCCCCAGTTCATCGAGTGTCTCAGTCATGCGTATGACCTCCGCTTCTTCTTGGGGTTCGAGGCGATCCGACGGACCGCTGCACCTTCATTCTGTGCCCCCGGTGAGGTGCGGCGCCTCACCCGTGCCGGGTGACCTCACGCCTCAGCGATAGGACTTGCTTGTGCTGCCCCGGGTTCCGGGCCGAAGGAACAAGCCCGGCGGCCCGGCTGTTGCTTCCAATGACGGGGCAGCGGTCACCGTGCCGTGATCTCCGGGCAACCCGCCCGGTTGTACCCGGTTTTGTCCTGTCCCCACCTGCGAACATTGGAGCGCCATGCCCGTTAGAGCCCATCTCGACTTGAACGTCAAAGCCGAAGCCCTGCCCACGGCGCCCGCGGTGCTCCGCGATATTCTCTCCGATACGCGCGCCTTTGACGGCTGCCTCGGGGTCGACGTGCTGGTCGACAGCGAGGATCCGGCGCATTTTCTCGTGGTCGAACAGTGGGTATCGATGGAACACGATGCTGCCTATCGCGCCTGGCGCGCAGGCGACGGCGCGAGCGGGCTGGCAGACCTCCTGGCCGCCCCGCCGGTGCTGACGCACTTCGAGACGTCCTTCGCGGTCTGAGCCTCCCCGCGACGCCGAAGGGGCCCCGCCGGATCAGAACTGCTTCCCTGAACCGGACCGAGGGCCCCTTCGTGTTGTTTCCGCCGGAGACTACGCCTGGACGGGCGGCTCGGCCGGTGCCAGCACGACGTCGCTGACGGCCAGTTCACCCTCGCCGGCGACAAGCGCCAGTTCACGGGCGTTGGCCGCGGCCTTGAGGTCGGCGAGGCCGGCCTTGAGCTGGGTCGTGAGGGACTCCGAGGCGGTGATCGTCGCGGACAGCACCTCGGTGCGCTGCTTGACCTTGGCCTCGGACTTGGCCTTGCGGATGCCGCTGAGCGCGGTGCCCACCGTGGCCAGGAGGGTCGTGTCGCCGTCGACCGCGATGGCGGAGGGCCACTGGGCGCGGTGCACGGAACCGGTGCGCCACCAGCTCCAGACTTCCTCCGTGGCGAACGGCAGGAACGGCGCGAAGAGCCGCAGGAGGGTGTCCAGGCTCGTCGCGAGGGCGGCCAGCACGGATGCCTGCTGCTCCTCGCCGGCGGCACCGTAGGCACGGTCCTTGATGAGCTCCACGTAGTCGTCGGTGAAGTTCCAGAAGAAGCTCTCGGTGATCTGCAGCGCCCGGGCGTAGTCGTAGCCCTCGAATGCCTTGGTCGCCTGCTCGACGACGTCTGCGAGCTGGGCCAGGACGGCCCGGTCCAGCGGGTTGCTCAGCACGGACAGGTCGCCGGAGACGACCGAGTCCTCGGTGGCGCCCAGGTTCAGGACGAACTTGGAGGCGTTGAGCAGCTTGATGGCCAGGCGGCGGCCGATCTTCATCTGCGCGATCTCGTAGGCGGTGTCCGCGCCGAGCTTGGCCGAGGCAGCCCAGTAGCGCACCGCGTCGGAGCCGTACTCCTCCAGCACATCCGTGGGCACAATGACGTTGCCCTTGGACTTGGACATCTTCTTCCGGTCCGGGTCCAGGATCCAGCCGGAGATGGCTGCATGCTTCCACGGTGCGGTCTTCTGCAGCGCGTCGGCGCGGACGGCGGAGGAGAACAGCCAGGTCCGGATGATGTCATGGCCCTGCGGGCGCACGTCGAAGGGGTAGACCTTGGCGAAGAGCGCCTCGTCGGTGCTCCAGCCGCCCACAATCTGGGGGGTCAGGGAGGACGTGGCCCAGGTGTCGAGGACGTCCGCGTCGCCGGTGAAACCGCCGGGCACGTCGCGCTGGGCTTCCTCGTAGCCGGGGGCCGCATCCGCCGCGGTGTCCACGGGCAGCTGCGCGTCCGACGGGACGATCGGCGCGTCGTACTCGGGGTTGCCGGCGGCATCCAGGGGGTACCAGACCGGTACCGGCACGCCGAAGAAGCGCTGGCGGGACACGAGCCAGTCGCCGTTGAGCCCCGAGATCCAGTTCTCGTAGCGGGAGCGCATGAAGGCGGGGTGGAACTCGATCTCGTTGCCGCGGCCGATCAGCCGTTCGCGCCGGTCCTCGTCGCGTCCGCCGTTGCGGATGTACCACTGGCGTGAGGTGACGACCTCGAGGGGCTTGTCGCCCTTCTCGAAGAAGTTCACCGGGTGCATGATCTTCTTGGGCTCGCCGTCGAGCAGTTCCGCGGCGGCCAGGAGCTCCACCACGGACTCCTTGGCGCTGAACACCGTCTTGCCGGCGATGGCCGCGAAGTTGGCGCGGCCATCTTCTGTGGTGATCCACTCCGGGGTCTCGCTGATGATGCGGCCGTCGCGGCCCACGATCGCGCGGGTGGGCAGCTGCAGTTCGCGCCACCAGGTGACGTCGGTGAGGTCGCCGAAGGTGCAGACCATGGCGACGCCGGAGCCCTTGTCCGCCTTGGCCAGCGGGTGGGCCTTGACCTCTACCTCGACACCGAACAGGGGAGAGGTGACCTTCTTGCCGAACAGCGGCTTGTAGCGCTCGTCGTCGGGGTTCGCCACGAGCGCGGCGCAGGCGGCCAGCAGCTCGGGGCGGGTGGTCTCGATGAAGATCTTTTCGCCGTCTTCGGTGAAGAAGGGGTAGCGGTAGTAGGCGCCAGCGACCTCACGGTCCTCAAGCTCGGCCTGGGCCACGGCGGTGCGGAACGTGACATCCCACAGGGTGGGGGCCTCGGCCATGTACGCGTCGCCTGCTGCCAGGTTGGCCAGGAAGGCCCGCTGGGAGATGGCGCGGGACTTGTCATCGATCGTCCGGTAGGTCAGGTCCCAGTCCACGGACAGGCCCAGGGTCTGGAAGAGGTGCTCGAAGACCTTCTCGTCCTCGACCGCGAGCTCCTCGCACAGCTCGATGAAGTTCTTGCGGGAGATGACGTCGAAGTCGCGCTGGTTCTTAGCGGGCTCGGCCGGGGGACGGTAGCCGGCGTCGTAGGCGATCGCGGGATCGCAGCGCACGCCGTAGTAGTTCTGCACGCGGCGCTCGGTGGGCAGGCCGTTGTCGTCCCATCCCATGGGGTAGAAGACGTTCTTGCCGGTCATACGCTGGTAGCGCGCCAGGACGTCGGTCTGGGTGTAGGAAAACATGTGTCCGACGTGGAGGGATCCCGACGCCGTGGGCGGGGGAGTGTCGATCGAGTAGACCTGCTCCCGGGTGGTGTCCGGGTTGAACTTGTAGGTCCCTTCGTCAAGCCAGCGCTGCGTGAGCGCTTCTTCCAGCCCCTCCAGGGCGGGCTTGTCCGGAACGTTGATGGGGGCGGTGGTGGGCGTGTCTGTACCCTGATTGTCTTCAGCCATGGGTCAATTGTTGCAGTTCCTTACAGTCCGTTTCACCCAATCGCTACAGTCCGCTGCAGTAAACCGCACTATGCGAAGGCAAAACACTGGAATAGTGTCCAGCGGTATGGAGACGTCTGCCGGAAACTTCGCGATCAAGCGCATCTATGACGACCCTGCCGACGACGACGGCTGCCGGGTCCTGGTGGACCGGCTCTGGCCGCGCGGAGTCAGCAAGGAACGGGCCCAATTGGAACTCTGGCTCAAGGACGTGGCGCCCTCCCCGCCGCTGCGCAAGGAATTCGGGCACATGCAGGAACGGTTCGCGGACTTCCGGGCGGCCTACGAAGCCGAGCTCGAGGGCAACCCGGCCGTGCAGACACTCCGGGACCTCGCGGCGGAGCACGGGAAAGTGACGCTGCTCTACGGCGCCCGGGACCCGGAGACCAACCATGCCCGGGTGCTGCAGGAGTTCCTCGAGCGGGGCAGCAACAGCAGGAAATGAGCCCGGCATTGCCGTTACTGTGGTCCCATGACTGAGGGAATCGACAACAACACACAAGAATTTACTGCAGCAGGAGCCAAAGCAGCAGTAGTCACCGGCGCCAGCACCGGAATCGGCGAGGCCACCGTGCGTGCGCTCCGCAAGGAAGGCTGGACCGTGTTCGCCGTCGCCCGCCGTGCCGACCGGCTCGAAGCGCTCGCCGCCGAAACCGGCGCCGTCGCCCTTCCCGCCGATGTGACCGACGACGCCGATGTGGCCCGGCTGCTCGATGAGGTGACCCGCGCCGGCGGCATCGACACGCTGATCAACATCGCCGGTGGTGCCCGCGGCGCCGACAAGGTTGCCGGGGCCAAGACCGAGGACTGGGAATGGATGTTCCAGGTCAACGTGCTCGGCAGCATGAAGCTGATCCGCGCGTTCCTGCCCATGCTGCGTGCCTGCGGCGAGGGCACCGTGCTGAACCTGACCTCCACCGCAGGGCTCTCGGCCTATGAGGGCGGCGGCGGCTACAACGCGGCCAAGTTCGCCCAGCACGCCTTGACCGGCGCCCTGCGGCTCGAAGAGGCTGAGCACAACCTCCGCGTGATAGAGGTGGCCCCCGGGCTGGTGCAGACCGAGGAATTCGCCCTGAACCGCCTCGGCGACCAGGACGCGGCGGCCAAGGTGTACCAGGGAGTCGAGAAGCCACTGACCGCCGAGGACGTCGCCGATGTGGTCCGCTACGCCGTCGTCGCGCCGCACCACATCAACCTGGACCAGATCGTGATCCGCCCGGTGGCGCAGGCGGCCAACTACAAGCTGATCCGCAAGAACCAGTAGGGCGGGCCAGGAGCGGGGCCAAGGGCGGGGCCCGGGGCCGGGACGTCCGGCGGCGACACCTGACGTTCACCGTGGCGTGGGGCGCAGGTCAGGCTGCGCTGGTCCGGAGTTGGCCGGGGTTGGGCAAGGTGGCGCATGCAACTGCACACCACCAGAGTGGAGAACTTTCCCATGCGAACCCCGACGAAGCTCGGCGCTGCCGTACTCAGCGCAGCCCTGCTCCTCACCGCCGCCGCCCAGGCAAACGCTGCCCAGGCAAACGCTGGCCAGGCAAACGCGGCCGACACGAACCCCAACGGCCAGGGCAGCCACTTTGACCTCGAGGCCCATCGCGGCGGCATCGGCTTGACTGTCGAGTCAACCCTGGCTTCCTTCGCCAAGGGGATCGAGACCGGCGTCTCCACCCTCGAACTGGACCTCCAGATCACCAAGGACGGCCACGAGGTCATCACCCACGACCGCAAGATCAGCGGCCAGAAGTGCCTGGACACGGCTCCTGTCACGCCGAACGACCCACAGTTCCCCTACGTGGGCAAATACATCAAGGACCTGACGTTCGCGCAGGTCCGCAGCCTGGACTGCGGCACCCTCACGCTGCCCCAGTTCCCGGGCCAGACGGCCTCGCCGGGCGCCAAGATGCCCACGCTGGCCGAGGTCTTCGCCCTGGCGGACTCCCACCGCGCCAGCCAGGTGAAGTTCAACATCGAAACCAAGGTCGAGGCAGGGACGCCGCAGGAAACGGCCCCGCGGGAGCAGTTCGTCGACGTCGCGCTCCGCGAAATCAGGACCGCCCACATGCAGAGCCGGGTCTCAATCGAGAGTTTCGACTGGGGCTCATTGCGCCTGGTCCAGCAGCAGGATCCCCAGATCCGCACCGTGGCGCTGACCAACAAGGACTTCCTCCAGGCAGGCCAGCCCGGCAAGTCGCCGTGGCTGGGCGGCATCGACGCCGATGACTTCGGCGGTGACCTCGTCGCCGCAGCCTCCTCCCTGGGCTTCGACGCCATCTCTCCCGTGCACGGCACGCCGCAGGACGGCGCCGTGACGGATCCGGGCTATGTTCCCTACGTCACCGCCGACATGGTCAGCCGTGCCCACGCGGCAGGCATGCAGGTCATTCCGTGGACCGTTGATGACAAGCCCACCATGCGGGCGCTCATCGGTGCCGGAGTGGACGGGCTGATCACGGATTACCCGGAGCGGCTCCGGGACGTGATGGCCGAGTCCGGCATGAAACTGCCGCGCAGCTAGTCCGCTGCGGGGACGGACAATGTGGCCAGGACCGCCGCGTGGTCCGACCCGGCCACCGGCAGCACGGCATAGCCGCTGCTGCCCACCTGCGGGCCGGTCACGATGTGGTCGATCACCACGCCCGGCAGCGGGGGCCCGGCCATCGGCCAGGTCGGAACCAGCCGCGCCAGGGCCGCGGCGCCGGCGTCGACGCGGGGGCCGCCGGGCCCGGTGCCGTCAGGGCCCTGAAGGATCTGCCGGAACTCGGCGTGGTCGAGGGTGGCGTTGAAGTCGCCCAGCAGCAGCATGTTGCCGGGACGGGCGGCAAGGCGGCCCAGGGCGGCCAATTCGCTCCGCCACTGCCCGGCCCGGCCCCACACGGGCGCCTTGGTGTGCACGTTGGTCACGGCGAGGGGGGCCAGCCGGCCGCCGGCGTCGAGCTCCAGTTGCACCGTGGGCATGTGGAAGGCGGAACCGTCCACGGAGTCCACCGGAATGATCGGGCGGGCGGAGTACACGGCGCCGCCGCCCGCGCCGTCCCTCGAGCGGCTGATCCGGTGCGGAAGCAGCGCGCCCAGTCCCTCCGCATCCAGCCGTCTCTCCAGGGCCGGGGAGAGTTCCTGGACGGCAAGGAGCCCGACGCCGTTTTCGCGCACCAGCCGGACAACTTCCGCGGCGTCCGCCTGGCCCTTCCAGGCGTTGAGGGTCATGACCTTCAGTTCGGCCGACGGCCGCTGTCCCGTGCCCTGTCCGATGGACTCTTCTTGTCCCTGCAAGGGATCCGTCTGCCGGGCCAGAAGCCGGTCCGCCACCTGGTCCGGCGGGAACAGCCAGAGCAGCTGCAAGGCCAGGAGGGCGCCGGCCGGGAGGGCAAGCCAGGGACGGCGCGCCCGCAGCCCCAGCAGGAAGGCCGCGCCCGCGGGAAGCACGAACCAGGGCGTGAAGGCCACGAGCTGGACCACCGGGGCAGGCCACGGCGCCGGGACCGCCCGGAACACGGACACCACGGCAACGGGCGCGGCGCAAAGGGCAGAGGACACGTGCCACCGGCGGCTGGCGCTGCGGCGCTTCACGGGTAGGCCCGGGGCGGCCGGGGGACGGTCATGGCATGAGTCTATGCAGTCGGACCGCCGGCGTCGCCCCCTGTCAGCGGAGTTTGCCGCACCGGGAAACGCAGTGGCACTGAACGTCGCTGCAGCGGGGCAGTGAAACGCACTATTTTCTCCGGTACCATCGACGTAGCAGCTTTGACCCGGCTATCACCGGTGAGCTTCCGGAAGAACGCCCTCGCGTGAGGTGGAGACTTAATCGCCACGGTGCGCGCGCGGGCCAGTAGAACCGGACGGGTAAGCCCGTCACAGCAGTAATGAGCGGCCGACGCCGGTGCACGACCCTTCGCGAAGGGGAGCGGACCGGTGGCGGTAAGTGAGGTGGTACCGCGGTCCGTAGTGTCGGAAGACAACAGGGCCGTCCTCGCATCCTGAATGCATGTGTTCACCAGCTCAACCCAGGATGTCGAGATGACTTATTACCCCAAGGCCTCCGCCTCAGGCGCCGGCTCCACCACCTCTGCGTCAAACGCAACTTCCAACACTTCTGCGTCCAACACCTCCGGCGTATCCGCCTCCGTGAAGTTCCCGGAGATCGAAGAGCGCATCCTCAAATACTGGGACCAGGACGGCACCTTCCAGGCGAGCATCGACCAGCGGGATGCTGGTCAGGACGGGTCCAACGAGTTCGTCTTCTACGACGGCCCGCCCTTCGCCAACGGCCTGCCGCACTACGGCCACCTCCTGACCGGCTACGCCAAAGACCTCGTGGGCCGCTACCAGACCCAGCGCGGCCGCCGCGTGGAGCGCCGCTTCGGCTGGGACACCCACGGCCTGCCCGCCGAGCTGGAAGCCATGAAGCAGCTGGGCATGACGGACAAAACCCAGATCGAGGCCATGGGCATCGACAAGTTCAACGACGCCTGCCGCGCCTCCGTCATGAAGTACGCCGACGAATGGAAGAGCTACGTCACCCGCCAGGCGCGCTGGGTGGACTTCGAAAACGACTACAAGACGCTGAACGTCGAGTACATGGAGTCCGTGCTCTGGGCCTTCAAGCAGCTGCACGAAAAGGGCCTGACCTACAACGGCTACCGCGTCCTGCCGTACTGCTGGAAGGACGAGACGCCGCTGTCCAACCATGAGCTGCGCATGGACGACGACGTCTACAAGAACCGCCAGGACCAGACCGTCACGGTCACGTTCCCCATCACGGCAGGGGACTCGGAGCTGTCCAGGCAGCTCGCCGGGGTACAGGCACTTGCCTGGACCACCACACCCTGGACGCTGCCCACCAACCTGGCGCTCGCCGTCGGGCCCGACATCAGCTACGTGGTCCTGCCGGCTGGCCCGCACGGGATCAAGGCCGCCGCGGCCGACGCGCCAGTCACCGGCAGCTTCCTGCTCGCCGCTGACCTCCTGGCCGCCTACGCCAAGGACCTCGGCTACGGCGACGGGGCCGAGGGCGCCGCCGCCGCGGAGGCCGCCATCACCTCCCGCCACACCGGCGCCGAGCTAAACGGCTTGAGCTATGAGCCGCTTTGGGACTATTTCCACGACGCCGAAAAGTACGGCACCGAGAACGCCTGGCGCTTCCTCGTGGCCGATTACGTCACCACCACCGACGGCACCGGCATCGTCCACCAGGCCCCCGCCTACGGCGAAGACGACCAGAAGATCTGTGAAGAGGCCGGCATCCCCGTGGTCCTCTCGGTCGACGAAGGCGCAAAGTTCCTGCCGCTGTTCGGCCACGGCGACCTCGCCGAAATCGCCGGGCTGCAGGTGTTCGAGGCCAACAAGCCCATCACCCAGGTGCTCCGCGCCCAGGGCCGCCTGGTCCGCCAGGCCAGCTACGAGCACAGCTACCCGCACTGCTGGCGCTGCCGCAACCCGCTGATCTACCGCGCCGTGTCCTCCTGGTACGTCGAGGTCACCAAGTTCAAGGACCGCATGTCCGAGCTCAACCAGGACATCAACTGGATCCCGGGCAACGTCAAGGACGGCCAGTTCGGCAAGTGGCTAGCCAACGCCCGCGACTGGTCCATCAGCCGCAACCGCTACTGGGGCAGCCCCATCCCCGTCTGGCAGTCCACCGACCCGGACTATCCGCGCACCGACGTCTACGGCTCCCTGGCCGAGATCGAGGCCGACTTCGGCCGCCTGCCGCTGAACAAGGCCGGCCAGGTGGACCTGCACCGGCCGTTCATTGACGAGCTCACCCGCCCGAATCCGGATGACCCGCGCACCCCGGAAGAGGGCCAGTCCGTGATGCGCCGCGTCGAGGACGTCCTCGACGTCTGGTTCGACTCCGGATCCATGCCCTACGGCCAGGTCCACTACCCGTTCCAGAATGAGGAATGGTTCGACACGCACAACCCGGCGGACTTCATCGTCGAGTACATCGGCCAGACCCGCGGCTGGTTCTACATGCTGCACATCCTTTCCACCGCGCTGTTCGACCGTCCGGCCTTCCGGAACGTCATCAGCCACGGCATCGTGCTGGGTTCGGACGGGCAGAAGATGTCCAAGAGCCTGCGCAACTACCCGGACGTCTCCGAGGTCCTGGACCGCGACGGCTCCGACGCCATGCGCTGGTTCCTGATGTCCAGCCCGATCCTGCGCGGCGGCAACCTCGTGGTCACCGAGCAGGGGATCCGCGACGGCGTCCGCCAGGTCATCCTGCCGCTGTGGAACGTGTACAGCTTCTTCACGCTGTACACGAACGCCGCTAACGCTGCGGCAGGACAAGGGTCGGGCTACGACGCCAAGCTCCGCTACGACGGCTACGCCGACACCCTGGACCAGTACCTCATGGCCAACACCGGGGACCTGGTCCGGAACATGACCGCCCAGCTGGACAGCTACGACATCTCCGGCGCCTGCGACGAGCTGCGCAGCTACCTGGACATGCTCACGAACTGGTACGTCCGCCGCAGCCGCCAGCGCTTCTTCGACGAGAGTGTGGACGCCTTCGACGCGCTCTACACCGCGCTGGAGACGGTCACCCGCGTGGCCGCCTCCCTGCTGCCGCTGATCTCCGAGGAGATCTGGCGTGGCCTCACCGGCGGGCGTTCCGTGCACCTGGCCGACTGGCCGGATGCCGGACTGTTCCCTGCCAACCCGGGCCTGGTCGAGGCGATGGACCGGGTGCAGCAGATCTGCTCCACCGGCTCCTCGCTGCGCAAGGCCGCGAACCTGCGCGTGCGCCTGCCGCTGCAGGAACTCACGGTCGTGGCACCGGGCGCGGACGCGCTGGGCGGCTTCGCCGGCGTCGTCGCCGATGAACTGAACCTGCGCTCGGTCCGCCTGCTGGACGCCGAGAACGCCTCCCCGGAGGAGTTCGGCATCGAGCAGAAGCTCGTAGTCAATGCCCGGGCCGCCGGCCCGCGCCTGGGCAAGAACGTCCAACAGGCCATCAAGGGCTCCAAGTCCGGCGACTGGTCGGTCAGCGACGCCGGGGTGGTCACCGCCGGCGGCCTCGACCTCGAGCCGCAGGAGTACACCCTGGAAACCGTCGTGGCCGAGGCCGCGGAAGGCGAAGGATCCCGCGCAGCGGCGGTCCTGCCCGGCGGCGGGTTCGTGGTGCTCAACACCGAGGTCACCCCGGAACTGGAAGCCGAGGGCCTGGCCCGTGACATGGTCCGCGCCATCCAGCAGGCCCGCAAGGACGCCGGACTCAATGTCAGCGACCGGATCAGCACGTCCGTCACGGCGAAGCAGGACGTCGTCGAGGCGCTGCTGGCCAACGCGGAGCTGGTCAAGACCGAAACCCTGACCGTCGAGCTGGAAACCCTCGCGGCCGACATCAAGGACCCGCAGGTCAGCGTTGCCAAGAAAGTTGGAGCCTAAACCATGACCGACGAATTCTCCGTTGAAAGCGTCTACGCCGAGCTCCTGGGCCGGGCGCCGGAAAACAAGATGGAGCCGCGGCTCGCCCCGCTGCACCGGGCCATGGAAATCCTGGGGGAGCCGAACAAGGCGTTCCCGATCATCCACGTCACAGGCACGAACGGCAAGACCTCCACGGCCCGGATGATCGAGGCCGGGCTGCGCGCCCACGGCCTGAGCACCGGCCGCTACACGAGCCCGCACCTGTCCAAGGTCACCGAGCGGATCAGCATCGACGGCGCCCCGGTGCCGGATGAGACGTTCGTCCGGATCTGGGACGAGATCCGTCCCTACCTGCAGATCGTGGACGGCGAGCTCGAGGCGGCGGGCCAGCCCCGGCTGACCTACTTCGAGTGCCTGACCATCCTGGGCTTCGCGGTCTTCGCCGATCAGCCGGTCAACGTCGCCGTGATCGAAGTGGGCCTGGGTGGCATCACCGACGCCACGAACGTCGGCGACGGCCAGGTGGCCGTCGTCACCCCGATCTCCCTGGACCACACCGATCTGCTGGGCGACACCACCGGGGACATCGCCTACGAGAAGGCCGGCATCATCAAGCCCGGCAGCTTCCTCATCAGCGCGGCGCAGCCGGTCGACGCGGCCCAGGTCCTGCTGGAAAAGGCCAAGGAAGTCAACGTGCCGTTCCGCTTCGAAGGCGTGGAGTTCGGCGTCGAATCCCGCACCGTCGCGGTCGGCGGCCAGATGGTCACCATCCAGGGCATCGCCGGACGCTACGAGGACCTGCTGGTGCCGCTGCACGGCGCGCACCAGGCCGAGAACGCCGCCGTCGCCATTGCCGCGCTGGAAGCGTTCTTTGGCGGGGAAAAGGCGATCGACGCCGAGATCCTGCAGGAGGCCTTCGCCTCCGTCACCTCCCCGGGTCGGCTTGAGGTGGTCCGCACCGCGCCGACCATCATTGTGGACGCCGCCCATAACCCGGAGGGCATCCGAGTCTCCGCCGAGGCCATCCACGAGGCCTTCAACTTCACCAAGCTGGTGGTGGTGGTCGGCGTGCTGCGGGAAAAGGACGCCGAGGAGATCCTGCGCCAGCTCAAGGAATCCCTGGGCGGCCTCGCCACCGAATACTGCTTCACCCAGTCCAACTCGCCCCGGGCCGTCCCGGCCGAGGACCTGGCCGAAATCGCGGTTGACCTGGGCTTCGGCGAGGAGAACATCCACGTCGCCGGGAAGCTCGATGACGCCCTCGAATGGGCCGTGGAACGGGCCGAAGCCGACGACGAGCCCGCCGGCGGGGTCCTCGTGACCGGTTCCATCACGCTCGTCGCGGACGCCCGGATCCTGCTCGGAAAGGCGGACGCGTAAGCGATGGCGAAACTCACCAAAGCCCAACGCGAATGGCGCCCGGGCATGCCCAAGAAACGACGTTCCACGAAGGTCATGTTTGCCTCCACGGTCCTGCTGCTGGAAGCATTCGTGGTGCTCTTCGGAACACTGGCCGTCTTTGGACTGCACCGGAACGAATACCCTGCGGCCCTGGTCTTCTCGGTCGGGATCGGCCTGTGCCTGGTCTTCGTCTTCACCTGCGCTGTCCTCTCGAAGCCCTGGGGAGTGGCCCTGGGCTGGGTCCTGCAGCTCGTGCTGATCCTGGGCGGCATCGTGGAACCGGCCATGTACCTCGTCGGCGCGCTCTTCGCCGTGGCGTGGTGGTACGGGATCCGGACCGGCATCCGGATTGACCGGGAAGCTGCCCAGCGGGAGCGCGAGCAGGCCGACTGGGATGCCGCCCACCGCCAGGGCCCCGCGCCGGGAAATAGAGCCTGAACCTGTGCCCGGGCACCTGGCGCGAACCCCGTAGACTTGACCTAAATCCCACCCCAACACATTGGAGCAGCTGTGAGCATTGAGCGCACCCTCGTCCTGATCAAGCCCGACGGAGTCGCCCGCAACCTGTCCGGCGCCATCCTGAGCCGGATCGAAGCCAAGGGCTACACCTTGGCCGAGCTCAAGAAAGTCGACGCGAGCCGCGAACTGCTGGAGCAGCACTACGAGGAGCACGTCGGCAAGCCGTTCTACGAGCCGCTTGTTGAGTTCATGCTCAGCGGCCCCGTGGTCGCCGCGATCTTCGAGGGCCACCGCGTCATCGAGGGCTTCCGCACCCTGGCCGGTACCACGGACCCGACGACGGCGGCGCCCGGCACCATCCGCGGCGACTTCGGCCGCGACTGGGGCCTGAAGGTCCAGCAGAACCTGGTCCACGGCTCGGATTCGGCGGAATCCGCCGAGCGCGAGATCAAGATCTGGTTCTAGCCCGAATTTCGGGACACCCCCACCGAGGGAACCGTTGAGGCCAATGTTCGTACCGGACATTGGCCTTAACTGTCCCCTCGCGCTCTGGCACCTCGCGGCGGGTGGGGCTTCGCAGCCCGCTCCGAGCCGTGGAGACCTTTCAACGGCTGGCGAGGCGCACGAGATTCGAGAACTGACGGGTCTGCATGACCCAATGCGCGGGCTCCAGCATGGTGATGCTCAGGATGGGTTGCAGCCATTGTGGCTGTAGCGACCAGGACCCGCTGACTACCAGCCGGGTGCGCTCACCCGGGGACGCCCGCAGCTCGAATCCCCAGAGCGAGTCGGTGTAATAGCGCGGCCGGGTTCGTGCCGGGTCGAAGGGACGCCCCCGGAGATCGATCGACATACGCAGGCCCAGGAACCGCTCGGGTTCAAGCGCCGCGACCGCCCACCACTCGCTGCCGTCGGGCCTCGCCGCCAGGCGGTCACCAATGGCGATCTCCTGCCACTCGGGATGGATGCTCTCTGCGCTGCGGCGCCCGAAGTTGTCGAGACGGTCCCAGCTGTACCAGCCGGCGCGATCCGTTCCCATCTGCACCAGCCAGGGCCACACGTGGGAAGGGGGCGCATCGATGGTCACCGCCATGGTCGCCCCTCGGGTGCTGCCCGGAATCAACCCCGCGCCCGGGTAAGGTCCCCGCACTTCGTCAGCGGTCGCGCCCCAGCGAAGCAGGCGTGGCCGCACGAGTGCCAGGTAGCCGGCAGTGAAACCGGCCACAGCGCCCGCTGCCAGCAGGGCTCCCCTCGGTGCAGGGTGCATCATCGCGCTTCCCCTTCATTGGTCAGGTGTTCCCGGAAGAAGCCGAGGATGCGCAGGCGCGCGTCCTCGGCGGAGGGCTCGTGGTAACCGGCCGCAACCAGCTTCACGAGCACCTTGTCCCCGAATGTGAGCTCCGACGGGCCATGCCTGTTGAGGAAGCCGTGACCGGCGTCGGGATAGACCTTGATGTCATGGTCTATCCCGGCGTCGGCGAGCAGCGGCTCCAGACGCGCCGGGACCTTGCGCACTCCGGGCCAGCGGTCCCTGGCGCCGTAGCTGCCAACGATGGGGCAGGCCCGGGGCAGTGCGCGGGCAGTCCCGTCATCGAGTCCGCCGTAGTTGACGCTTGCCGCGGCGAAGTCATGGTCCGGGGCCAGCATGAGGGCGAACCCGCCGCCCATACAGAAGCCGATCACGCCGATCCGGCCGGTGCAGCCGTCCCGTCCGGCCAGCCACGCGCGGGTGAGGTCCAGGTCGCCGAGGGGCCGCCAGCCGCGGATGAGGGACCACAAGCAGGCCGCCCTGCTGCCCCAGTAAAACAGGTCAGGTGCCACGGCGAGGAACCCCTCGCCGGCCAGCCAGTCGGCCTGGTCTCTGGTGTCACGGCTCAGGCCGAGTGCGTCATGGATGACGACGACGCCGGGCCACGGACCGGCACCGGCCGGCGTCGCCGCGTAGGCAGGCATGTCCCCTCGTTCGGCGTGAATGCTCACAACGGTCATGGGTCCTCCCGTGCACGCACCACCGCGCCGGGCGCCGCGGCCGGGATGCGCAGTCTCGATGGCATTAGCCTGTGATGCTGCCTGAAGACGTGGACGAAGCAGGTTTAGCGAGTTGGGCCGTAATCTGATCCGTCCATTCGTCGACTGCCGCCCAGTCCCGCAAATCCCCAAATCGGCCGCCGGTGAGCCTGAACAACACCCGGAGCGGTGCCGACATCTGGCCGGCCTGGTAGACGCCGGAGAAGAGTTTGTGGCCTCGAAGCGGAACTTCTTTGATCAGGACTTCTGCCAGACGTTCCTGTTGCATTGCCGCGCCGCGCCGGCGAATGGGCTTAGGCAGCGCATCCGCCATCCCTACACTGAAGGCCCACACGGGCCGACTGGCCAGCTCGCGGGCATGGTGTTTGAAGAACAGCAAAGCCGGGGGCAGCCAGGCCTGGTTGTGGACGGCGCTGCCGACGACGACAGCCTCATAGCGGGAGAGGGCCCCGACGTCCTCCACGGACCGGCACTCTACCTCGCCCAGTGCACCCGCCATGCGGGATGCCATATGTTGTGCCATCTCCCGGGTGGACCCCAAGGCGCTTGCATACGCAATAAGAACAGTCATCAAGAGGCCTCCGGTCTTCCTTCCTCCAGCCTTATGTAACCTGCGCGCGCGGGGTCGTGCCATAAGTCCCGAGATGGGCCCGGAGCCTCACACCGAAGAGACAGTTAAGGCCAATGCCCGGCGCGAGCATTGGCCTTAACAGTCTCTTCGATGCGGTTGGGGCGTTTAGTAGCCGGAGGTACCGATGAAAACCTGGATGAAGGCGAAGAAGATCGTCGCGACGACGGCGACGTACAGCAGCGCCGTAATGATCCAGCCGGAGTCGCCGATCACCTTGGTGGGACCGGCGGGCAGGGCAATCACGCCGTGGGAGATGTTCCGGACGCTCACCCAGACGAACAGCGGGATCATCACGGCCCAGACGATCATGCAGAACGGGCAGAGGATGTGGATGGCGTACAGGGCCTGGGACCAGAGCCAGACCACGAACGCGAAGCCCAGCGTCACGCCCACCTGTTGCCCCAGCCAGTACCACCGGGAAAACCGGGCGCCGGCCAGGATACCCATGGCCGTGGTGATGATCACGGCGAAGGCGACGATCCCGATGAACATATTGGGGAAGCCGAACACGGAACTCTGCGGTGTCTGCATGACCTGGCCGCAGGAGATCCACGGGTTCACGTCGCAGACCGTGACGTGGTTCGGGTCCTTCAGGACCTCCAGTTTCTCCAGCACCAGGGCCCCGGATGCGAGCCAGCCGATGACGCCGGTGATCAGCAGGAGCCAGGCGAACGGGCGGTCGCGGGTCATCGTGGGAAGGGACCGCGCCGTGGGGGCCGGGCCGGAACCCGGTTGGTGCACGGTCGCGTCGCCGGCAGTGCTGGAGATGCTGGGCATGGAAATTGAGTCCTTCTTTAGTCGTCTTGACCGGGTGCTTCTTGCCCCGATTGTAACGCCGGAGGCTGAGCAGCGCCGGAGAACGGCCCCGCCGGCCGCGCCCGGCCGCAACTGCTGCACTTCCGGCCCCGCCTGCCCCTGCTTTCACGGCTCCTGTGAGACAATGATCGTGGCTGGAACCCGATCCACATCCGGATTCCGGTCCGGCGATTTTGTTTCAAGACCGCCAATGATGAGCAGGGAGCTGCGGATCCTCTGATTCCAGCTGTCCCGCAATGCCATTGGACGGCACCTGGTTGTGGCGTGTAGGTCAACGGGTTCCAAAACAATCTCGCCGGCCCTCCAGGGCTGCCGCACCCCACTGCCGGTGCGAACCTGAGGGTATTCAATTGACTTCTGTCAATGCCTGCGGGTGTTGACGCATATTTGCCCCAAGGGGCGCCGAATGTGGCGGCGCATCAGGGGCAGGAGTGTCGCCACATATGGATAATGACCAGGTAGTAGCCGGAAATGAAGAACTAGTAGTCACCGGGGAAGCACAGGGAACTGCGGAAGCAGAGGCTCCGGTAGCGCCGAAGAGGGCCGTACGGACCCGCCGGAAGGCGCCCGCCGCCAGGGTCAACGCCGCGGAGGCGGCCGAGGCTGTTGCCGAAGCCGCGGCCCTGGCCGACGCGGCCGGTTCAGATGAGCCCGTCCGGGGCCGCCGTAAGCCGGCAACCGTCGAAGCAGCCGGATCTGACACTGTTGAACCCGAAGCTGCTGTATCTGAAACTGCTGCAGCCGAGACTGCGGCCAAGGCGCCCGCGCGGCGCACCCGGACCCGGAAAGCTGTAGCAGCCCCGGAACCGTTGCCTGCCTTCGCCGGCGACGCCGAAGCCGGCGCACCTGCCGCGGCTGAGGCCCCCGCAGCAGCTGGCACCGACGCAGCTGCCGCCGCAGAATCGGCCGCAGAGACGGTTGCAGAGAAGCCGGTCCGCCGCCGTGCCAGCCGTGCCAAGGCCGCCCCGAAGGCCGAAGAAGCACCCGCGGCAGTACTCCCGGCCGAAGAAGCCGCCGCTGCGGAAGCACCCACCGCGGAAACCGCCGCAGCCCAGCCTGAAGAGCCGGAAGCCCGCCCCGAGGAAAGCCCGGCCGCGTCGCTGTTCATGGAACCGGGTGCCCTCACTTCCGTCATCTTCCAGGCCCCGGACCTGAGCACTGTGGTGCGTCCGGCCCCCGTTGCCGCCGCAGCAGCTGAGCCCGAGGATGAGGAAGGCGACGAGGACGAGGACGCCGGCAACCGCCGTCGGCGCCGCAGCCGCGGCCGGCGCGGCCGCACCCGCACCTCTGCCGAGTCCGACACCGAGTCGGAAGGCACCGAAGAAGAGGGCGACGAAGGCTCCGAGGTAATCCTTGAAGACGGTGTGACCTCCCGCCGCCGCCGCCGCCGTCGCCGTGGAGACCAGGACCTGGAGCTGACCGGCGGGGAAGGCGACGATCCGCCCAACACGGTGACCCGCGTCCGTGCGCCGCGGGCCATGGCCGAGGCGCCGGTGAACAACCGCGTCACATCCGTCAAGGGCTCCACCCGCCTGGAAGCCAAGAAGCAGCGCCGCCGCGAATCCCGCGACACCGGCCGCCGCCGTACCGTCATCACCGAGGCCGAGTTCCTGGCCCGCCGCGAGTCCGTGGACCGCCAGATGATCGTCCGCCAGCGCGACGACAGAATCCAGATCGGTGTCCTTGAAGACGGCGTCCTGGCCGAGCACTTCGTGTCCAAGACCCAGCAGGACTCCCTGATCGGCAACGTCTACCTGGGCAAGGTCCAGAACGTGCTGCCCTCCATGGAAGCCGCTTTCGTGGACATCGGCCGCGGCCGCAACGCCGTGCTCTACGCCGGTGAAGTGAACTGGGAGTCCGTCAACCTCGAGGGCAAGCAGCGCCGCATCGAGAACGCGCTGAAGTCCGGCGACTCCGTGCTGGTCCAGGTCACCAAGGACCCGGTCGGCCACAAGGGCGCCCGTCTCACCAGCCAGATCTCACTGCCCGGCCGGTACCTCGTGTACGTGCCCGGCGGTTCCATGACCGGCATCTCCCGCAAGCTGCCCGACGTCGAACGCAACCGCCTCAAGCGGATCCTCAAGGACCGCCTGCCCGAGGACGCGGGCGTCATTGTCCGCACCGCGGCCGAGGGAGCTTCCGAGGAAGAGCTGACGCACGACATCAACCGCCTCCGCGCGCAGTGGGAAGGCATCGAGAGCCAGTCGACGTCCACCAAGATCCTCGCCCCCGAGCTGCTCTACGGCGAACCTGACCTGACCATCAAGGTGGTCCGGGACGTCTTCAACGAGGACTTCTCCAAGCTGATCGTCTCCGGCGAGGAAGCCTGGGACACCATCGAGGCCTACGTCACCTACGTCGCACCGGACCTCGTGGGCCGGCTCGAGAAGTGGACCAAGGACACGGACATCTTCGCGGCCTGGCGCATCGACGAGCAGATCCACAAGGCCCTGGACCGGAAGGTCTTCCTGCCCTCGGGCGGTTCGCTCGTGATCGACCGCACCGAAGCCATGACCGTGGTCGACGTCAACACCGGCAAATTCACCGGCTCCGGCGGCAACCTCGAGGAAACCGTCACCAAGAACAACCTGGAAGCGGCCGAAGAAGTCGTCCGGCAGCTGCGCCTGCGCGACATTGGCGGCATCATCGTGATCGACTTCATCGACATGGTGCTCGAATCCAACCGCGACCTCGTGCTGCGCCGCATGGTGGAGTGCCTGGGCCGGGACCGGACCAAGCACCAGGTGGCCGAGGTGACCTCGCTGGGCCTCGTGCAGATGACCCGCAAGCGGATGGGCACCGGGCTGCTGGAAGTCTTTGGCGAACAGTGCGAAACATGTGCGGGCCGCGGCATCGTCACCCACGACGAGCCGGTGGAGCACCGCCGCGCCAACACGGTCGCCGCGGAGCACTATGTGCCGCGCACCGAGGCGCAGCCTGCTGCCCGCCCGGAACGCAAGAGCCGTCGCCGCGGCAGGGGAGGCCAGGGCGGAGAGACCGCGCCGGCCGCACCCGCGCCCGTCCACGCCGAACCCACCGAGGCCGAACGCCACGCCAAGGCCGAGGCCACCCGTGCCGCGCTGGCCAACATCGCTGCCGCAGCGCACGCCGCGCACCTGCACGACGGGGAGGCAGCCGCAGCCAGCGAAGCCGGGGCCCGCCAGGCCGCCGTCGACGCCGTCACGCAGCTCGCAGCCGCCGACGAGGCAGCCGGCCGCCCCGCAACGGTGCTGACGTTTGGCGGCGAGCAGGTGGCCCTGCCCTTCGTCGAGCACGCGGAGGACGCGCCGTCACCGGCCCTGACCCTGGACCTGCTGACCGAAGCTTTCGCAAACCTGGGCGAAGCCGAGGCCGGCAAGCCGGACCAGGCCGCCGGCCCGGAGGCCGGTCAGGCAACGGCTGTTGCCGCACCGGAAGCCACGGCGCCCGAGGCGCCGTCGGCCGTCCGCGCTGGGGAGGCGCCGGCGTCACGCACAGCTAACACCTCAACGCTGCGCGGCCGCCGCGGGCGCCGCAACCGGAGTGCCAGCCGCGCCCAGGGCGCAGCCAACGAAACCTCCGTGGAGCACCGCGAGGCAACCCGGCCGGCTGCGGCCGGATCGGTCCACGAGGCCAAGGCTCCCGCTGCGGCCAGGCCTGCGTCCATCCCGGCCGGCAACGAGCCGATCATCCTCGGCGTCGGCGTGCCGGCGTCGGAGCTGTAGTCCACCGCGACTGACCACGTCCCCGTCCAGTCATTATTTCGACTGGTCGGGCTGCGGGTCCGGGTCAGGGCAGACGTAACATACGTCCGCCCAGGCCCGGGCCCGCTCGTGCGTTAACGGGTCCTCCGGGTGGCAGCGGCTAGGCTGGAACACTGACACGGGGTGCCGGGCATCGGGCCGGCTGAGATCCAGACCCGTTGAACCTGTCCGGTTAGCACCGGCGAAGGGATGTCTTCCTTGTCCGCGAGATCGAATCCGTCCGAGTTCCTCCCGCTCAATTTTCTGCACAGCGAGTCTCTGCCGGCCCCGCCGCGCATTCCCCGCGTGCTGGCCATCGCCGGCTCCGATCCCTCCGGCGGTGCCGGAATCCAGGCCGACCTGAAGAGCATCGCGGCGAACGGCGGCTACGGCATGGCCGCCATCACCGCCCTGACCGCGCAGAACACGCAGGGCGTGCGCGCCGTCCACGTTCCCCCGGCGGCGTTCCTCACGGCGCAGCTGGACGCCATCAGCGACGACATCGGCATCGACGCCGTCAAGATCGGCATGCTCGGTGATGCCGCCGTGATCGATGCCGTCCGCAGCTGGCTGGAAAAGGTGCGCCCCGCCGTCGTGGTCCTGGACCCGGTGATGGTCGCCACCAGCGGGGACCGGCTCCTGCAGGAATCCGCCGAGGCCGCCCTGCAGGCCCTTCTGCCGCTGGCGGACCTCATCACGCCCAACCTCGCCGAACTCGCCATCCTGCTCAAGGAGCCCGTCGCGGCCGACTGGTCCGAGGCCCTGGCGCAGGGCAAGCGGCTGGCCGCCCTCACCGGCACCACCGTCCTGGTTAAGGGCGGACACCTCCAGGGCGGCGAGCCGGGGGACGGGCATGCCCACGACCTCGACGGCCACGACGCCGACGCCGCTAACGGTGCCGGGGACGGTTGCCCAGATGCGCTGGTCAACACCGGCGGCCTGCTCGGCCAGGAAACGGTGGTGGTGCCGGGGGAGCGGATCGCGACGCGCAACAGCCACGGCACCGGCTGCTCCCTGTCCTCGGCCATGGCCACCGTGCAGGCCCGGGTGGGGGACTGGGAAGCGGCGCTGCGCGAAGTCAAGCCGTGGCTGCTGGGCGCGCTCCGCGAAGCCTCAGCCCTGGATGTCGGCTCCGGTAACGGCCCGGTCCACCACTTCCACCACCTGCAGCACCTCCAGGGCGGGCAGGCCCCCGAAGGCGGCCAGCCCGGCCAGCGCCGCCCGGCCGGGCACGGTCCGGCGGCGGGGGAGTTCGCCGCAGCCCTGCGCGCAGGAGCCACTGGCGATCTTGAGGCGATCTACGCCCTCGACTTCGTCCGCGGACTGGCCGACGGCACCTTGCCCGAGCACGAGTTCGCGTACTACCTCGCCCAGGACGCCATTTACCTCAACGGTTACTCCCGGGTCCTGGCCCGGGCCGCGGCGATTGCCCCCACCGAGGCCGAGCAGCTGTTCTGGGCCCGTTCGGCGCAGACCTGCCTGGAAGTCGAATCCGAGCTGCACCGTTCATGGCTCAGCACCCGCCCCACGGCCTCCACCCTGGGCCCGGTCACGAAAGCGTATGTGGACCACCTGCTGGCCGCCTCGGTCTCCGGCAGCTATGGGGTCCTCGTGGCGGCGGCGCTGCCCTGCTTCTGGCTCTACGCCGAGGTCGGTTCCACGCTGCACCGGGAGTTCCTGGCCGGCGGCGCCCCCGGGGAGCACCCCTACGCCGGCTGGCTGCGGACCTACGCCGACGAGGACTTCGCCGCCGCGACCCGGCAGGCCATCGCGTACACGGACACGGCGGCCGGACGGGCATCGGAGAGCGAGCGGGAGGCCATGGCCCTGGCGTTCCGACAGTCATCGCGCTACGAAGTGGACTTCTTCGACGCGCCGCGGCTGTACGCCTGACGCGAGCAGGTCCGCACTACCGGTACGATGGTGGGGCACGGTTCCGGAAGTCGTTGCGGCAACACAGCTCAGGATGGTCAAGATCCCGGCCAAGAACATTGGCGGGGACTTTGCATCAAGTCACTGTGGCGCCTATCACGGACTACCCGCCGGAACCAGCCTCATTTGCGGCCGAAGGCAAAATTAGCGTATTCTAGATCTTCGGTGCTTACGCCAACACTTGGGTTATGACCCTGAGAACAGTCCACTTGGAATTCCAAATGGATTTGTTCCGGGGGTAGCTCATGGGTTCCCCCGGGGAATCCACCGGCGTTGAGGCACAGCGTGAGCCGGTCCAAACAATTTGGCCCCTGGTTCCGCACGCAAATCTAGTAATAAACGTCGAGAGAAGTGAGTTCCCCAGTGGTGTACGCGATTGTCCGCGCAGGCGGCCGCCAAGAGAAGGTTTCCGTTGGAGACTTCGTTACCCTGAACCGCGTCCCCGGTGGAGCCGGCAGCACCTTTGAGTTGCCCGCACTGCTCCTGGTGGACGGTGACAAAGTCACGTCTGCTGCTGCGGACCTGGCCAAGGTAACGGTTACGGCTGAGATCCTCGAAGACCTCCGTGGTCCGAAGATCGTCATCCAGAAGTTCAAGAACAAGACCGGTTACAAGAAGCGTCAGGGCCACCGTCAGGAACTGACCAAGGTCAAGATCACCGGTATCAAGTAACTCTTCGTTACTGTTCAGGTTCCAGCAGATTCCCCAGAATTTTTGAAGGCAGGCATTTCAAATGGCACATAAAAAAGGCGCGAGTTCCACTCGCAACGGTCGTGACTCCAACGCCCAGTACCTCGGCGTCAAGCGCTTCGGTGGCCAGGTAGTTTCCGCAGGCGAGATCATCGTCCGCCAGCGCGGCACCCACTTCCACCCGGGCGCCGGCGTAGGCCGCGGCGGGGACGACACCCTGTTCGCCCTGACCCCCGGTGCTGTCGAGTTCGGCACCCGCCGTGGTCGCCGCGTTGTGAACATCGTGGCTGCTGCAGCTGCAGAGTAACAATAAGTTCTAAATCGGTGGGGCGGGCCATTAGGTCCGCTCCACCGGTGTTTTAACCGCATTACAATCATCTTGGGCCCCTTTGGGGGTCCGGGGAACAGCACTGAGGAGATCCACGTGGCGAGCTTTGTAGACCGGGTAGTACTGCACGTATCCGGCGGTACCGGCGGCCACGGCTGTGTCTCCGTCCACCGCGAGAAGTTCAAGCCCCTCGGCGGTCCCGACGGCGGCAACGGCGGCAACGGCGGCGACGTCATCCTCCGCGTGGACCCCCAGACCACCACCCTGCTCGACTACCACCACGCGCCCCACCGGCACGCCACCAACGGCGGCCCCGGCATGGGCGACTGGCGCGGCGGCAAAAACGGCGAAACCCTGATCCTTCCGGTGCCGGTGGGCACCGTAGTGAAGTCCAAGTCCGGCGACGTCATCGCCGACCTCGTGGCCGAAGGCGACGAATACATCGCCGCCGCCGGCGGCATCGGCGGCCTCGGCAACGCCTCCCTGTCCTCACAGAAGCGCCGCGCGCCCGGCTTCGCGCTGCTCGGCATCGAAGGCGAATCCAGCGACGTCGTCCTGGAACTGAAGTCCATCGCCGACATCGCCCTCGTCGGCTTCCCTTCGGCCGGCAAGTCCAGCCTGATCGCCGCCATGTCCGCCGCCAGGCCCAAGATCGCGGACTATCCCTTCACCACCCTCATCCCCAACCTCGGCGTCGTCCAGGCCGGTGAAGTCCGCTTCACCATCGCCGACGTCCCCGGCCTGATCGAGGGCGCCAGCGAGGGCAAGGGCCTGGGCCACCACTTCCTGCGCCACGTCGAGCGGTGCGCCGCCCTGGTGCACGTGCTGGACTGCGGCACGCTCGAATCGGACCGCGATCCGCTCTCCGACCTCGCCATCATCGAGGCCGAGCTGGAGAAGTACGCCGTCGACATGAGCTACAGCGGGTCCGACGGCGAAGTCGTTCCTCTGAACCACCGCCCCCGCCTCGTGGCCCTGAACAAGGTTGACCTGCCGGACGGCAAGGACATGGCCGAGTTCGTCCGCCCGGAGCTCGAATCCAGGGGCTACAAGGTCTTCGAGATCTCGGCGACGAGCCACGAAGGCCTCCGCCAGCTCGGCTTCGCCATGGCCGAAATCGTCAAGGCCGCCCGCGACGCCGTCGCCGCGACCCCGCCGAAGGTACACGCCCCCGTGCTGCGCCCCCGCGCCGTCAACGAGACCGGCTTCACGATCCGCCGCGAAGAAAAGAACCTCGAGCCGCTCTTCCGCGTCCTCGGCGACAAGCCCGTGCGCTGGGTCAAGCAGACAGACTTCACCAACGAGGAAGCGATCGGCTACCTCGCCGACCGCCTGGCCAAGCTCGGCGTCGAAAATGAACTGTTCAAGCAGGGCGCCAAGCCGGGCGACATGGTGGTCATCGGCGAGGACGACGGCGTCGTCTTCGACTGGGAGCCGACCATGATGGCCGGGGCCGAGCTGCTCGCCTCGCCCCGCGGCACGGACGTGCGCTTCGCCGACATCGGCGACCGCCCGACGCGTGGCCAGAAGCGCGACGAACAGCAGGAACGCCGCGACGCCAAGGCCGCCGCCCGCGCCGAGCTCGAAGCCGAACGCAAGGCCGGCATCTGGACCGAATCCGTCAGCGGCCGCCGCGCGCGGCAGCCGCTCAAGGAGAGTGGACTGGGCGAAGCCGATGACGAGTAAGACCGTCGTCGAGCACGGGTCCCAGCCGCTCAGCGCTCAAAACATCGGTGCCCAAAACATCGGTGCCCAGACCATCAACGCCCCGGACCGCACCGCGCTGTCCGGGGCGCGCCGGATCGTCGTCAAGGTCGGCTCGTCCTCGCTGACGTCCATCAAGGGTGGGATCTCCGAAGAGGCCCTGACCGGGCTCGCCGACGCCCTGGCGCACAAGCGCAACGCGGGCGCGGAGATCATCCTGGTGTCCTCCGGCGCGATCGCCGCCGGCCTCGCCCCGCTCGGCCTCGAGAAGCGCCCCCGCGACCTCGCCACCCAGCAGGCCGCCGCCAGTGTGGGCCAGGGCCTGCTGATGGCCCGCTACACCCACGCCTTCGGCGCGCACGGGGTCACCGTCAGCCAGGTGCTGCTGACCGCGGATGACTTCATGCGCCGCAGCCAGCACACCAACGCGTTCCGAGCGCTGGACCGGCTGCTGAACCTCGGCGTTGTCCCGGTGGTCAACGAAAACGACACGGTAGCCACCCACGAGATCCGCTTTGGCGACAACGACCGCCTCGCTGCCCTGGTGGCACACCTGGTCCGCGCCGACGCGCTCGTGCTGCTGTCCGACGTCGACTCCCTGTACGACGGTCCGCCGTCGCACGGGGCCAAGCGGATTCCGCACGTCTCCGGCCCCCGCGACCTCGACGGCGTCTCGATCGGCAGCACCGGCAAGGCCGGCGTGGGCACGGGCGGCATGGTCACCAAGGTGGAAGCCGCCAGCATCGCGGCGGGGTCGGGCATCCACGCCCTCGTAACATCCACGGCCAATGCGGCCGCCGCGCTGGCCGGCGAGGATGTGGGCACGTGGTTCTCCGTCAACGGCGCGCGCAAGCCGATCCGGCTCCTGTGGCTGGCCCACCTGGCATCCGTGCGCGGCACTCTGGTGCTCGACGACGGCGCGGTCAAGGCCGTCCGCGACCGCCGCACCTCGCTTCTGCCGGCCGGAATCGCCGCGGTGAAGGGCGACTTCGAGGCCGGCGACGCCGTGGAGATGGTGTCCGTGGACAACACCGTGATTGCCCGCGGGCTGGTCAACTATTCGGCCGCCGAGCTGCCCCAAATGCTGGGCCGCTCCACCCATGAGCTCGGCAAGGCACTGGGCCGCGGATATGACCGCGAAGTTGTTCATGTTGACGACCTGGTGCTGGTCTAGGTTCACTCGGCGCCTAAACTGGAAGCATGACTGAGGCCCTGACTTCCGCTGCCGTGACTGATGTGCCTGCCGGCACCGTTCCCGCCGGTACCGCCGCGCCCGCCCGAGGGTTCGCCGCGGCACCGGATCCGGCAGGGGCGCCGGCCGCGGCCACGGAGACCGAAGCAGCCGTGCACGCGATCGCTGACCGCTCGCGCCATGCTGCCCACAGGATGGCGCGCGCCAACCGGGCCTGGAAGGACCGGGGCCTGCGGGCCATCGGCAAAGCGCTGGTGGAACAAAAGCCTCAGATCCTGGCCGCCAACGCCAAGGACGTCGCTGCCGGCCGGACCGCTGGCACCAGCGCCGCCCTGCTGGACCGCCTGACGCTGACCGACTCACGCATCACGGCACTCGCCGCCGCACTGGAAAACCTCGCCACCCTGCCCGATCCCGTCGGAAACGTCGTGCGGGGCCAGACCCTCCCCAACGGGCTGCGCCTGCGTCAGATCAACGTACCCATGGGCGTGGTGGCCGCGATCTATGAGGCGCGCCCGAACGTCACGGTCGACATCGCCGGACTGGCCCTCAAGAGCGGCAACGCCGTCATCCTGCGCGGCGGATCCGCCGCCGCTGCCACCAACGCCGCGCTGATCACCATCCTGCGGGATGCGCTGGAATCGGTGGGCCTGCCCGCTGATGCCGTCCAGACCGTTGACCAATACGGCCGCGACGGCGCCAACGCGCTCATGCGGGCGCGCGGCCGGGTGGACGTGCTCATTCCCCGCGGCGGCCGCGACCTTATCCAGACCGTTGTGACGAACTCCTCCGTGCCGGTCATCGAGACCGGTGAAGGCAACGTGCATATCTTCCTGGACGCTTCCGCCGGCGAGGAAATGGCCGTGGACATCCTCCTCAATGCCAAGACCCAGCGGCCCAGCGTCTGCAACACCGTCGAAACGCTCCTGGTGCACTCCAAGTCCACCGTCCTTCCCGCGGTCGCCTCCGCATTGCGGGCAGCCGGGGTCACCCTGCACGTGGACCAGCGCGTCCGCGCCGCACTGCCGGCCTCGATCCAGACCGTGCCGGCCACGGACGACGACTGGGCCACCGAATACATGAACCTGGACCTGGCAGTGGCCATGGTGGACAGCTTGGACGAGGCCGTCAGGCACATCCGGAAGTGGACCACCGGCCACACCGAAGCGATCCTGACCAACGACCTCGCCAACGCCGAGCGCTTCATCGCCGACGTCGATTCGGCCGCCGTGATCGTGAACGCCTCCACCCGCTTCACCGACGGCGGCGAGCTCGGCCTCGGCGCCGAAGTGGGCATTTCCACGCAAAAACTCCATGCCCGCGGCCCCATGGGACTGACCGAGCTGACCACCACCAAGTGGATCGTGCAGGGCGAGGGCCAGATCCGGGGCTAGCAACGCTGTAACATGGAACGGAAGACCGGAACGGTGGACACCTCCGCCGTCGTCAAATTTTGAACTCACTAGGGGAGAACATGCTGTCGCAGCAGATCGCCACTTTCGTCGCCGCCGCCGGCGAATCGGGCCACGAGGAACTCGCACCGCTCATTGCACCGCCGTTTGTCATTGGCGGCACCATGTTCGCGATTCTGGTGGTCCTGCTGCTGATCACCCTGTCCTACTCCAACCTGGGTCGGCGCCACGTGGCCGTCGAGGAGCACTCGGACCCGCACCGCCAGCACCCGAACAAGCACGATCACGGCCAAGGTCACTAATATTTCCGCCCCCACGAAGCAGAGCGGCGCCCAGCGCCGCCTGCGTCTGGGTGTGATGGGCGGCACGTTCGACCCCATCCACCACGGACACCTTGTCGCGGCCAGTGAGGTCGCGGCCAAGTTCGACCTCGACGAAGTCGTGTTTGTGCCCACCGGCCAGCCCTGGCAGAAGATGGCCAAGAAGGTCAGCGAAGCCGAGCACCGGTATCTCATGACAGTCATCGCCACGGCCTCGAACCCGCGCTTCACCGTAAGCCGGGTGGACGTGGACCGTCCGGGACCGACCTACACGATCGACACCCTGCGTGACCTGCGGACCCTGCGTCCGGACGCCGATCTGTTCTTCATCACCGGCGCCGACGCCCTGGCCCAGATTTTGTCCTGGAAAGACATCGATGAGCTCTGGTCCCTCGCGCACTTCGTGGGCGTAACCCGGCCCGGCCACGTCCTGGACGGCATGGGCCGCAAAGACGTCAGCCTCCTGGAGGTCCCGGCCATGGCCATTTCCTCCACGGATTGCCGCACGAGGGTGGCCGAAGGCAACCCGGTCTGGTACCTCGTGCCGGACGGGGTGGTCCAGTACATCGCCAAATACGGCCTGTACCACGCCAGCCCCGACGCCGATCGCCTCGAAGCCGGACACGCCGCGAAAGCCAACGCCGGAAACGCCAACGCCGGAAACGGCGCGGCCGGGACTGCCCCCGCACAGCACGATCCAGCCTTTGAGATAACCCAACCAGCCAGCACTGAATGAGTTTGCCATGAGTCAGGAACAGCCTCCCATCCGCAGCCGCCGCGAATTGCGGCAGGCCAGAGATGAACGTCTGGACACTCCGGGCCCGGGCGAGCCGACGGAGGCCGAAATCACCGGCCGGAGCCGTCGCGTTGCCGACGCTCCGGTGGACTCTGTGCGTGCTGAGTCTGTGCCCGCTGATTCTGTGCCCGCTGGCACTGAGCGGTCTTCCCAGGTCCGGGCACGGGACCGCGCCGCGCTGCGCACCATCAAGGAACTCGCAGAGAAGGAAGGCCAGCTGGCCGGCGGAGGACCGCCCACGCGACGCCAGTTAAGGCTTTTGGAGCTGGCGACTGAAACGGCCCCGGCCACCCAAGCCAACACCATTGTCCCGGTGTCGCCGCGGACCCGGGCCACCCCGGTGGTTTCGCCGGCCCCGAAGGACGCCGCCTCCACGGATGCGGCCGCGAAGGGCGCTGCCGCGGCTGGGGCGGCCGCCCCGGCGCCCAAGGCCCCCGCTGCGCCCAAGGCTCCCGCGGCCGACGGCGCCGGACCGGGCGGGGCGACGCCCGAGGGCATGACTGTGGAGCAGGCGCTGGCCGCCCGCGAACTCCTCGCGGAGCAGGCCAAGAACCAAGTAGCCAAGATGGAACACATTGCGGCCACGGATCCGGATGCCGTTGATCCGGCCGTCCTGGCCGAGCAGATCGCCCTCGCCGAGCGTGCCGCAATCCTGAACCGCCGCGCCGCCGCCAAGCAGAAGCTTGCCGAACAAAACAGCCAGCCGGCGGCGCCCCGCAACGATCCGACCACGGCCAACAACCTGGCCATGGTCACGCCCCTGGAATTCGAGAAGGTTCCCGGCGTGGAGCGGCCCGTCATGAAGCGCCCTGCCACGTCGTACGTTCCGGTTGTCACCAACCCGGGTCCGCGCGTGGACGCGCCGAGGAAACCCGGCCTGCGGCGGCCGGGCATCTCCCGCCAGAAGGCCGCAGGTCCCGCGACGGGTTCTGCCGCTGGCAGGGCCGGCGTCCTGGCCCGTGCGGAAGCAGCCGCGAAAGCCGGAACGGCACGGCGGGCAGACGCTGCAAACGCGGCAAACGCGGGAAATTCGGCGGGGGAGGCCGAGGAAAGACTCGTCGGCGGGGAACCCGTAGCCGCGAATGCCGCCTACGGGCTCGAACCCCTGGATGCCGCTACCGCCGGGCTTGGCCGGGCGCGCCGCCTGCGCATGCTCCAGCTCGGCGTCCTGGCGGTGGGGATCGTTGCCCTCATCGCCGGCATCACGCTGATCGTCACCGGGCTGGCCCACTAGGTCTCAGGCCGCCACTGGCGCCACATTTTCATCACCATAATTTTTCATCACTACAAGGAGTCCCGTGACTGCAACCGATTCATCCATCACTACCGCCCGCCACGCAGCCCGCGCTGCCTCGGAGAAGCTCGCCGAGGACATCGTGGCCCTGGACGTCAGCGAACGGCTGGCCCTGGCCGACGTCTTCCTGATTGCCTCGGCCCCGAGTGAACGCCAGGTCAACGCGATCGTGGACGGCATCGAGGACGAGCTCTCCAAGTTTGACCAGAAGCCCGTCCGCCGCGAGGGCCGCTCCGGCGGTCGCTGGGTGCTGCTGGACTACTCCAACGTCGTCATCCACGTCCAGCACGAGGAAGACCGCGTGTTCTACGCCCTCGAGCGCCTGTGGAAGGACTGCCCCGTCGTCGATCTGCAGCTCGGCGACGACGCCTCCGCCAAGGCCACCGCCGGCACCGACACGGAGTAGCCCCCGCGTTCAGGCCACCTCCGGACGCTAAACCGAGCCGAATATGCGCGATTTGGAATTTTCCGGAGGGCCGGTCTAAGATATTTGAGTTGCTTCGGAGAAATCCGGACAAAAAACCGGAACATCGCACGTCGGAAGACATGCTCGGAGCAGCGAAAATTCGGGGCTGTGGCGCAGCTGGTAGCGCACCTGCATGGCATGCAGGGGGTCAGGGGTTCGAGTCCCCTCAGCTCCACCGGATAATCCGCCGGAATCGAAAGATTCCGGCGGATTTTTTTGTGCCCTGTTCCGCACCCTGTTCCATGAGTCAGCGCGCCGATTAGCGCGAACGCGATTTGTGGTTTAGGCTATTCAGGTTGCTTCAGGGAGGACGAAACTTCCAGGCAAATGAGGGGCTGTGGCGCAGCTGGTAGCGCACCTGCATGGCATGCAGGGGGTCAGGGGTTCGAGTCCCCTCAGCTCCACCAGAAAGGGAATCACCGCTAGGCGGTGGTTCCCTTTTTCGTACCCTCCGCAGCTATGCGGGAGTTCGAAAGCCGCATCCGTCAAGACCGTCTCATGACTGGACGTCATAAACTGTCATTTAGGCTCTCCACCCTGAGCTGGACCTTGCTATCGTCGCTAGGAGACAGCCGCCATGCGGCTTAGCTGGAAGGCCATTTCCGGCTCCACGACTAAGGAACATCATGAAGCGCACACGACTTTCCGTTATTGGCCTCATCGCTGCTGCAGGACTCGCCCTGGCAGGCTGCGGGTCGGCGTCCACCACCCCGGCCAGCTCAGCGCCGGCAGCCGGTGCGGACACCTCCCTCAGCGACGTCAAGAGCGCAGGCGTGCTCAAGGTCGGCACGGAAGGCACCTACAAGCCGTTCACGTTCCACGCCAACGGCAGCGGTGAACTGACGGGCTACGACGTGGAGATCATGAACGCCGTCGCCGCGAAGCTGGGCGTCAAGCCCTCCTACCAGGAGACGCAGTTCGACGCCATCTTCGCCGGCCTCGACGCCAAACGGTTCGACGTCGTCGCCAACCAGGTTTCCATCACCGACGAGCGCAAGGCGAAGTACGACTTCTCCACCCCGTACACGGTGAGCACCGGCGTGATCGTCACGAAGTCGGACAACGACAGCATCCACTCCTTTGACGACCTCAAGGGCAAGACCACGGCGCAGTCCCTGACGAGCAACTGGTACAAGCTGGCGCAGCAGAGCGGCGCGAATGTCGAGGCCGTGGAGGGCTGGGCGCAGGCGATCACGCTGCTCAAGCAGGGCCGCGTCGATGCCACCATCAACGACAAGCTGACCTACCTGGACTCCCAGAAGACCGACCACGACGCCGGCATCAAGATTGCCGCCGAGACCACCGACAAGTCGCTGAGCGCGTTCGCCCTGCGCAAGGGATCCACCAGCCTGACCGATGCCATCAACAAGGCCCTCGGCGAGCTGGCGGCCGACGGCACGCTGACGAAGATCTCCCAGAAGTACTTCGACGCCGACGTCTCGAAGTAGCCCTGTGCAAGCCGCAGAGAAACGCCGCGTCCGGGCATGAGCATCAACTGGGAACTCGTGTGGTCATCGCTGGGCCCGCTCCTGACGGGTGCGATCTTCGGCACCATTCCCTTGGCGCTGGCCTCGTTCAGCCTGGGCCTGCTGCTGGCACTGGTGGTGGCCCTCATGCGGTTGAGCCGCAACCGCCTGGTTTCGGCGGTGGCGCGGACCTACATCTCCGTCATCCGCGGAACCCCGCTTTTGGTCCAGCTGTTCGTCATTTTCTACGGGCTCCCTTCCGTCGGAATCACCATCAGCCCCTGGCCCAGCGCCATCATCGCGTTCTCCCTGAACGTCGGCGGCTATGCCGCGGAGGTCATCCGGGCGGCCATCCTGTCGGTTCCGAAGGGCCAGTGGGAGGCCGGCCACACCATCGGAATGTCGCGCCGGCAGACGCTCGTGCGGATCATCCTGCCGCAGGCCGCCCGGGTCTCGGTTCCGCCGCTGTCGAACACCTTCATCAGCCTGGTCAAGGACACGTCGCTGGCGTCGCTGATCCTCGTCACCGAACTGTTCCGCGTGGCGCAGCAGGTGGCGGCCTTCAGCCAGGAGTTCATGCTGCTGTATCTGGAGGCGGCCGTGATCTACTGGATCATCTGCCTCGTTCTCGCCAGCGGACAGTCCGCCCTGGAGAAGAGATTGGACCGCTATGTCGCCCACTGAACCGCAACCCTCTGACGTTCCTGTCCCGGACGAGCCGCTCCTGACCGTCACCGGCTTGCGCAAGTCGTTCGGCCACCATGTTGTGCTCAAATCCATCGACCTTGAAGTCCGCCGCGGCGAAGTGGTCACGTTGATCGGGCCGTCCGGATCAGGAAAAACGACGGTCCTGCGCTGCCTGAACGGCCTCGAAGTCCCCGACGCCGGCGTCGCCGAATTCGCAGGGGAACTGACCGTGGACTTTGCCACACCGGTGGCGAAGAAGCAGGTGCTGGCTTTGCGGGACCGCAGCGCCATGGTGTTCCAGCACTACAACCTCTTCCCGCACAAGACCGTCCTGGAGAACGTGATCGAGGGCCCGGTCCAGGTGCAGAAGCGGCCCAAGGCGGACGCGATCCAGGAGGCCCGGGACCTGTTGGCCCGCGTCGGCCTGACCGGCAAGGAGAACAGCTACCCGTTCGAGCTCTCCGGCGGCCAGCAGCAGCGCGTCGGCATTGTGCGTGCCCTCGCCCTGCGCCCGCAACTGCTGCTCTTCGACGAGCCCACCTCTGCGCTGGACCCCGAGCTCGTGGGCGAGGTCCTGGCCGTCATCAAGGAACTCGCGGACGAAGGCTGGACCATGGTGGTGGTCACCCACGAGCTCGCGTTCGCCCGTCAGGTGGCCGACGAGGTCATCTTCATGGACGGCGGCGTGGTGGTCGAACGCGGCCACCCCGACACCGTACTGCGGGACCCGCGGGAGGAACGCACGCGGCAGTTCGTGGACCGCCTGCTGAACCCGTTCTAAGGCGCCCCGCCCACGGCGAGAATAAGCGGCGGGCAAGGCGGCGGGAATTCGCGCGGGCACAGGCGGCGACTAAACTTGGTCGGGTGAACGACTCCCTGCCCCCGTGCCCCGAATGCTCCAGCGAATACACCTACGAAATGGGGGCGCTCCTGGTCTGCCCGGAGTGCGCGCACGAATGGTCCGGATCCGCGGAGACTGACACAGAGGCCGACGCCCCTGCGGCCGCCGTCATCAAGGACGCGGTGGGCAACGTCCTCGCCGACGGCGACACCGTCACCGTGGTCAAGGACCTGAAAATCAAGGGCAGCTCCACCGTCATCAAGGTCGGCACCAAGGTCCGCGGCATCCGCCTGGTCAACGGTGTTGGCGACCACGACATCGACTGCAAGGTGGACGGCGTGGGCCCCATGCAGCTCAAGTCCAGCGTCGTCAAGAAGATCTGACTGGGGACACGACCGTGACCGCAGAGACGGTGCGGGCGGCCGACGTCGTCGTGGTTGGTGCCGGCCAGGCGGGCCTGTCGGCGGCCTACCACCTTCAGCGCCGCGGCTTCGTCCCGGCCGGCGCTGACATGGCCGGCGCTGACGCGACCGGCCCTGCCCCGGCCGGGACGTACATCGTGCTCGACGGCGAGGACGGGCCCGGCGGAGCCTGGCGGCACCGCTGGAAGAGCCTCTGCTCATGGCCACGGTGAACGGCATCAGCGACCTCCCGGGAATCCCGCAGCCCGATGTGGACCCCGCCGAGGCCAGCTCCAGTTTCCTCACCCGCTATTTTGGCGGGTACGAGCACGACCTCGGCCTGGCGATTGAGCGGCCGGTCAAAGTGCAGTCGGTGAGCCGCGAGGACGATGACCCCGCCGGGCGGCTGAGCATCGCAACCTCCCGCGGCCGTTTCTCTGCCCGCGCCCTCATCAACGCAACCGGCACCTGGACCCGGCCGTTCTGGCCCATCTATCCGGGCAAAGCCAGCTTCCGCGGCCGGCAGCTGCACGTCGCCGACTATGTTTCCGCCGACGAATTCCGCGGGCAGCACGTCATTGTGGTCGGCGGCGGCATCTCGGCCGTCGGGCTGCTCGATGAGATCTCCAAGGTCACCACCACCACATGGTTCACGCGCCGGCTACCGGTCTGGCGCGAGGCTGCGTTCGACCGGCAGGCCGGCCACGACGCCGTCGCCCTCGTCGAGGAGCGGGTGCGCCAGGGCCTGCCGCCGCAGAGCGTCGTCTCCGTGACGGGCCTGATCTGGACCCCGGCCCTGCGCGCCGCCGCCGCGCGCGGCGCCCTGGACCGGCACCCCATGTTCACCGCGATCGAACCCTACGGGGTCCGGATGGCTGACGGAAGCTTCCTGGCCGCCGGGGTCATCCTGTGGGCCACGGGATTCCGTGCCGAACTCGAACACCTCGCCCCGCTGCACCTGCGCGGACCCGGCGGCGGCATCGCGATGAACGGCACCCAGGTCGCGGGCGAGCCGCGGGTGCACCTCGTCGGCTACGGGCCTTCCTCATCCACCATCGGCGCCAACCGGGCAGGCCGGGCCGCCGTCGCCGGAATCGTCACCCTGCTGGCCCGGTCCGGTATAACGTAAAACGAAAGACCTGCAGTGCAGCACCGGGGGAGACTTCACACCCGGCTCCCACTGCCAGCACCCATACCCAAGCCCGAGAAGAAACGGCGGCACAACGCGCGTGGCGGACAACAGCTTCGAATCCCTCTTTGCCCGGCTGAGAAGATTCCCGGACGTCGAGGCCGACAACCTGCAGGCCTGGGACGCCACGGACAGGCTCCTTCTCGACTCTGCCCTGGAGATGCCCGCGGCCGGCCTGCTGCAGCCCGGGGGCCGGCTCGCGGTGGTGGGGGACCGGTACGGTGCCCTCACCCTCGGCGCCCTGACCCTCGGGGCGGACGCCGTGCGCGTCCAGCAGGACCTCATCACCGGTGAACGGGCACTGCGGGCGAACGCCGAGGCCCTGGGCATCGACGGCGGCTTCGAGCACCTCCCGTTGGGCGCCGAACTGCTGGAGGGAGCCTCCCTGGTCTTGCTGCAGTTGCCGCGGTCCCTGGCGGAACTTGAGGAAATCGCCGACGCCGTGGCCCGCTATGCGGCGCCAGAGGTGGTGCTGGTCGCGGGCGGACGCGTCAAACACATGAGCCTGGGCATGAACGCCGTCCTGGCGCGCTACTTCGAGGATGTCCAGCCCCAGCTGGCGCGGCAGAAATCACGGCTCCTGCTGGCCCGGAGCCCCAGGCCGGTCCCCGCCGCGCTGCCCTTCCCGGTCACTGAGGTCAACGACGAACTGGGGCTCACGGTCTGCGCCCGGGGGGCCGTCTTTGCCGGCACCGGGCTGGACATCGGGACCAGGTTCCTGCTGGACTTCCTGCCCCGGATGCCGCACGCCACCCATGCCGTCGACCTTGGCTGCGGCACCGGAATCCTCGCCGCGATGTACGCCCGCGCCAACCCCGGCGCCCGCGTCACCGCGACCGACCGGTCCGCCGCAGCCGTCGACTCAGCCCTGGCCACCTCCCGGGCCAACGGCCTGGACGGTCGGATCGACGTGCTTCAGGACGACGCCATGAGCTCCCTCCCGGACGCCAGCGCGGACCTGGTGCTGCTGAACCCGCCCTTCCACCTGGAAGCGGCGGTCCACTCCGGCGCGGGGATCAAGCTGATCGAAGCGGCCGGCAGGGTGCTTGCCCCGGGCGGGGAGCTCTGGACTGTGTTCAACAGCCACCTGCACTACCGGCCGGCTCTGGAACGGCTGATCGGTCCCACCCGCGAGGCCGGCAGGAATCCAAAATTCACCGTCACGGCCAGCACCCGGCGGCCTTGACGCAAGAAACTTTGTGTCGGTAAAGCACAAGTGTGGGCGCACGCCTGCACGTAACGTACGATTCTGACAACTGCTGTGCGTGGCCAAAACGTTTAGAGGTATCAGTGACCGAGTTCCGGCAACCCTCGCCGAGGCGAGGGACCAACCTACCGAAGATGGGCGACTTCAACCTCACAGTCATCCTCGACGCCATCCGCCGCACGCCGGGCGGGCTGAGCCGGGTGGAACTCGCCCAGATTGTCGGACTCTCCCCGCAGACCATCTCCAACATTTCCCGCCGCCTGCTGGACCAGCACCTGATCGTCGAGGCAGGCAAGGAAGGCACCGGGCCGGGCAAGCCCAGGACCATGCTCCGGCTGAATCCCTCGGGGATGTATGCCGTGGGCGTCCACCTGGACCCGGCCGTCCTCACGTTCGTCGTGCTGGACCTGCTCGGTGCCGTCGTCCGGCACTCACGGATCACCACCCCGCCCGGCACCGACCCCAGGGCTGTCATTGACACCATCGCGGGCGAAATCAAGAGAATCATCCTGGACTCCGGGGTGGACCCGGACCGGATCGCCGGGCTCGGGGTTGCGTCGCCGGGGCCCATCGACCTCAACGAGGGCGCCGTCGTGGACCCGCCGCTGCTGCCGGGCTGGGACCACGTGGGGCTGCGGGATGGCCTCGCGGAGGCCACGGGCCTGTCGACACTCATGGACAAGGACGTCACCAGCGCAGCCGTGGCCGAAACCTGGGCCGGGGGCCCCAGCGGCGAGGGCAGCTTCGTCTTCATGTACATGGGGACCGGGATCGGCTGCGGGATCGTCCTCAACGACGAAGTCGTCCGCGGGACCTCGGGCAACGCCGGGGAAATCGGGCACATCATCGTCGACCCGGGCGGTGCCCTCTGCGACTGCGGGCAGCACGGCTGCGTGAAGTCCTCTGCCATTCCGCAGGTCCTCGTGGCGCAGGCTGAGGCGGCCGGGATATTGAATGGTTCACTCCAGGACAGGAGCGCACCGGCAGTTCAGGAACGTTTCGCCGAGTTGTGCGCGATCGCCGACGCCGGCAACGACGCAGCCAAGGAAATCATTCGTGGGTCCGCAGTGCTCGTGGCCCGTGCGGTGTCGGTCGTCACCAACGCCCTGGACGTGGACCGGGTAGTGTTCGGCGGCCCGTTCTGGACCTGCCTCTCAGCGGCTTACCTCGAGCTGGTCCCCGGACTGGTTGAGGCGAACAGTGCCACCCGGAGGATTCATGGGATCGAAGTCGTGGGCACGGGGGTAGGCGAGGACGTCGGCGCCGTCGGTGCGGCCTGCCTGGTGCTCGAACACACGCTGGCTCCGCGTTCCCAGCGCCTGCTCCTGGGCGACTAGACAGGGGCTAACCGGGCGTCAGTCGATGTCCTCAACCACCGTCCCATACGGGATGGTGTCATCCAGATGCGCCTGGTGGCCATGCGGAAGCACGAGAATCCGGACCCCGTGCAACCTCTCTGCGGCCGACTGCATGAGCACGGGCCGGACGGTGTTGATGAAGCTCTCGCTCTTGCCGGCGAGGTACTGCTGGTAGCTGGCTGGAAGCTGGATCATGGCAACAGGATAGTCCTGCCGGGGTGCGTTGGGGAGAGCAGCCGCGCGGGGCGAAAATGCCGTCGTGGGCGAACATTGTTCTGCCCGGCGCCGCAAACGGCCGTAAAGGTGCGTCTTAATTCGGGGACCGACTTGAAGGGTCCCACGGCCCGGCCTTAGAGTTCTATACAAGTTACCTCAGTAACGTGTCAGCGATCCTCCGCTGAAAGCTGCCCCCGGGCGGCCCAGGAGGGTGTGGGTGCCCCCATGTGGGCCTGACATTTGCTCACGGACAACTTCGTATCAGGCGTAACAGTCGCGGCTGCGCCCTGCTGAAGTTCCCTCCGTGTTCCCCAAACTCAATTCACTGACGACGGAGTTTCCGTTTCTGGTTCCGGTCCTCCGGGATTCCGGATCTCCCGGCGGCAGTGTTCAAAGCCAAGGACGCAAATGTCACCACCAAGCCTTATCGATACCCATCCCAATCTTGCCGGCGCGGCGCCTGTTGCGCTGTCCTACGAGCTGTTCCCGCCGCGGTCTCCCGCAGCCGCGGAATCCCTTTGGACCACCATCGGCGAACTGGAAGCCACGGACCCGGACTACGTGTCCGTGACCTACGGCTCCAACGGTTCGAACCGCAGCACCGCCGTCGATCTCGTCAACCGGCTCGTGCAGGAAACGACGCTCCGGCCCCTGGCCCACCTGACCTGCGTGGGGAATTCCCCGCAGGAACTGGCGGAGATCATCGGCGAACTGCTCGACGTCGGCGTCCGCGGCATCCTCGCCCTCCGCGGCGACCGGCCCAAGAATGGAGAAACCCCGCCGCCGGGATCGCTCCGGTACGCCCAGGACCTGATCGAACTCATCCGCCGCGTGGAGCAACGCCGCTCGGCGCTGCTGTGCGCCGGCAGGGTCGCGGTCGGCGTCGCCGCCTACCCGACGCGGCACCCGGAATCCCCGAGTGAGGCGCACGACGTCGAGGTCCTGCTGGCCAAGCAGCGCTCCGGCGCCGACTTCGCCATCACCCAGGTCTTCTTCCACACCGAGCAGTACGCCGACCTCCTCGCCCGGGCCCGCCGGGCCGGGGTGACCATCCCGATCATTCCCGGGGTCATGCCGCTCACCAGCCTCCGGCGGCTCGCCCGGCTCGGCGAACTGACCGGCGTCGAACCGGCCCCGGAACTGATCGAACGCCTCGCGGCTGCCGATACCGACGCCGACCGGACCCGGATCGGGGTCAGCGCCACCGTTGATCTCGCCAACGCAGCCCTGGACGCCGGAGCCCCCGGCATCCACCTCTACACGTTCAATGAGCACGCCGCGGCCCTGGATGTGCTGGACAAACTCGCGCTGCCCCGCCCGCACCGCGGCAACCGGCACAGTGGCAACCGGCACACGGCCAGCCGCCGCCAGCTCGCCAGCTGACCGCGCCAGGACAACACAACTTCCCTCCGCACCACACCACCAACACTTAGGACTTCCCATGACTGCACTGAACACCCCCAACCCCACTCCGTTCCCGGCTGCCTCGATCCTGGGCTACCCGCGCATCGGCCGCCGCCGCGAACTCAAGAAGGCCGTCGAGGCCTACTGGGCCGGCAAGATCGACGCCGCAGCCCTGGACGCGGCCGCCAAGGAAATCCAGCTCGGCACCGCCAAGCGGCTCCAGGGCCTGGGCCTGACCGAAGCCGCCGCGGTGCCCGGCACCTTCTCCTACTACGACCAGGTGCTCGACGCCGCCGCCCACCTCGGCGCCGTGCCGGCCCGCTTCGGGAACCTCCTCAACGCGCAGGGCCAGCTCGACATCGACGGCTACTTCACCCTGGCCCGCGGCAACAAGGACCAGCAGCCGCTGGAAATGACCAAGTGGTTCGACACCAACTACCACTACCTCGTGCCGGAAATCGGGCCGGAAACCAACTTTGCGCTGACCTCGAACCGGATCGTCGAGGAATTCGAGTACGCCCTCGCCAACGGCGTCGAGACCCGCCCGTACATCGTCGGCCCGGTCACGTTCCTGCTGCTGAGCAAGGCATCCGACGACGCCCCGGCCGGCTTCAGCCCGCTGTCCCGCCTGGAGGACATCCTCCCCGTCTACACCGCGCTGCTTCAGAAGCTCGCCGCCGCCGGCGCCAGCTGGGTCCAGCTCGACGAGCCCGCCCTCGTGGTGGACCAGGACACCCCGGCCGTGGAAATCCAGGCCGCCGTCGCCCGTTCCTACGAGGCCCTGGCCGCCGCGGCCCAGCGCCCGCAGCTTTTCGTCTCCACCCCGTACGGCGCGCTCAACGGCCAGCTCGGCACCCTCGCCGCCACCGGCATCGACGCCCTGCACCTGGACGTCTTCAAGGGCGAGGTCCCGTCCGCCGCTGCCCTGGCGGCGCTGGGAAACAAGACCCTCGTCGCCGGCGTCGTGGACGGCCACAACATCTGGCGCAACGACCTCGCCGCTTCCGCGAAGAAGATCGTCGAACTGAAGAAGTCGGTGGCCAAGCTGGCCATCAGCACCTCCACCTCCACCCAGCACGTCCCGCACGACGTCGACGAGGAAGTCCAGCTCTCCGAGCAGCTGCGCAGCTGGCTGGCCTTCGCCGACCAGAAGGCCGTTGAAGTCGTCACCCTCGCCGGTCTGCTGACCGACGAGGCAGCCGTCCAGCCCGCCATCGACGAGGCCACCCGCGTCATCGCCTCCCGCGCCGAGGCCGAAGGCGTCCGCCGCGGCGACGTCCGGGCCCGCACCGCCGCCCTGACCGGCGCCGACTTCAACCGCTCCGCCTACGCCGTCCGCGAGGCAGCCCAGGACAAGGCGCTGCACCTGCCGCCGCTGCCCACCACGACGATCGGCTCCTTCCCGCAGACCGGCGAAATCCGCACCGCCCGGGCCCGCGCCAACCGCGGCGACCTCACCACGGAGCAGTACGAGCAGCTCATGAAGGACGAGATCAAGCGCGTCGTGGAGCTGCAGGAAGAGCTCGGCTTCGACGTCCTGGTCCACGGCGAGCCCGAACGCAACGACATGGTCCAGTACTTCGCCGAGAACCTCGAAGGCTTTGACGTCACCGTCCACGGCTGGGTCCAGTCCTACGGCTCGCGCTGCACCCGACCGTCCATCCTGTGGGGCGATGTCACCCGCAGCGCCCCGATCACGGTGAAGTGGGCCGAGTACGCGCAGTCCCTGACCAGCAAGCCGATGAAGGGCATGCTCACCGGCCCGGTCACCATCCTGGCCTGGTCCTTCGTCCGCGATGACCAGCCGCTTGGCGAGACCGCCAACCAGGTGGCACTGGCCCTCCGCGACGAGATCGCCGACCTCGAGGCGGCCGGTATCAAGGTCATCCAGGTGGACGAGCCGGCGCTGCGCGAGCTCCTGCCGCTGCGCAAGGCCGACCAGGCCGCGTACCTGGACTGGTCCGTGAAGTCCTTCCGGCTCTCCACCGCAGGTGCCGCGGACGCCACCCAGGTCCACACGCACCTGTGCTACTCGGAGTTCGGCGCCATCATCGACGCGATCGACGGCCTCGACGCCGACGTCACCTCGATCGAGGCCGCCCGCTCCCGCATGGAGGTCGTCCACGACCTCGAGTCCCACGGCTTCGGCCGCGGCGTTGGCCCGGGCGTCTACGACATCCACTCGCCCCGCGTCCCGGGCGAACAGGAAGTCACCGAACTGCTCAGCACCGCCGTCAAGCACGTCCCGTCCCGCCAGCTCTGGGTCAACCCGGACTGCGGCCTGAAGACCCGCGGCTACGCCGAGACTGAAGAGTCCCTGCGCAACCTCGTCACGGCCACCAGGACGGTCCGCGCCGAACTGCTCTCAGCCGCCAAGTAACAGGCCACCAGGCAAGCAGCCGACAGGGAGCCCGCTCCACACACAAACGACGCCGGCCGGTCACCCTGGCGGTTTCTAGGGGTCGTTGCAACACCTGCTGGTTAGGTGGTCAGTAGTAAATCACGTAGACGCTCGGCTGGAGTATTCCAGCCGAGCGTCTTGCGTGGGCGTCCGTTGAGTTCCTGCGCGACGTGCTCAAGGTCTTCGGGTCCGTAGACGGACAGATCGGTGCCTTTGGGGAAGTACTGGCGCAGCAGCCCGTTGGTGTTTTCGTTGGAGCCGCGTTGCCAGGGGCTTCCCGGATCGCAGAAGTAGACAGGCATGTCGGTGGCAATGGTGAAGGATTTGTGGGTGGCCATTTCAGCGCCCTGGTCCCAGGTCAGGGACCCTCGCAGGTGCTCCGGGAGGGTGGCCATGGTTTTGACGAGTCCGTCGCGGACGGTTTCGGCAGTGTGGTCCCCGGGCAGGTGGACGAGCATCACGTACCGGGTGGTGCGTTCGACCAGGGTCGCGATCGCTGACTGGTTGTAGGCGCCGGTGATGAGGTCCCCTTCCCAATGGCCCGGCACGGCGCGGTCCTCGATTTCGGGGGGACGCTCGGAAATCATGACCATCGGATCCACGAACCTGGAGGTGCGTTGCTCGCCGGTGCGGTGGGGTTTGCGGCGGGTCCGGCCAGTGCGCAGCGCGGTCTGTATCTCGCGCTTGAGTCCCCCTCTTGCCTGGACGTAGAGGGCTTGATAAATCGTCTCTGGACTCACGCGCATCTCCGGGTTGTCGGGGAACTCTTCGACCAGGGTGTGGCTGATCTGCTCCGGAGACCAGCGTATGAGCAGTTTGTCCTTCACGTAGTCGCGCAGGTCCGACTCCCCAGCGAGCTTGGCGCTCTTGGGCCGTGCGCGCCGGGCGGCGGCCATCCGTTGCGCCCCGTGCGGCAGGTAACCCAGCCGGGGATCGGTGTTGCGGTCCAGCTCGCGGCTGATCGTTGAGGGCGATCGTCCCAGGGCGTAGGCGATCGCCCTGGTTGCAGTACCGGCAGCTTTCAGATCCCGGATCGTCTCCCGCTCCTGCACGCTCAGGAACCGCGGATCGATGGTCTTCTCCAGCGCGGCCACCGGGAGCGACGGGACCAGGGCCGGTCCGGTCGTGCCCGCGGGAGGGGTCATAGTGGTCACACCACGTTTGTAGTCGACCACCCGGCCATCCGGGTAAATGCGTCGGTCGCCGGACTTACGGATCCCGCGGTCCCACTCTTCGGCGCTCCGGAGATGTATGCCGACCACCGCGGCAGCCTTCCGCCGGTTCAACCCGGTCTTGCGCAGCCGGAAGTACTCATCCCGCCCGGGGTGAGGGCCCGCCCCCGGTTTCCCATAGCTTTTCAACCCGGCTTTACGCACCCAACCGGCGCACGTGTCGGGATTCAAACCGAGTTCCCTGGCAGCCTGCCGCGTGCCCTTGAGCCGGTCGAACACGACGAAGAACTCGTCCTTCTCCTCACGCGTGTACTTTCTCTGGCCCGCCTGCCGATTTCGCGGCTTCCCTTGAGTCAGTCCCGCTTTGCGCGCCCATTGATAGCACGTCATCTGATTGAATCCGAGCTCCGCCGCGGCCGCGCTCACACTCCCCAGCCGGTCCACCACCGACAAGAACTGGTCCTTCTGCTCCGGCGTGTACTTCCGCCGCCGGGCTGTTTCCTCCGTTAAAAACGACACGGTCGTTGCAACTCCCAAAGTGTTGGGTGTTGCAACGACCGTTAGAACCCGCCCCTCCCAGGTGACCGGCCGGCGTCGTACGTTCTTGATCATCGATTGCTGGGCAGCCGCCGTTTTGAGCACCCGGAAGGGCATCTGCGGAGCAGTCGATGCAGGATTACCGGCGACTCAGGATGCCCGGGTCAGGACTCCCAGAGGATTTCGTCGTCGACGACGCCGTCCTCATCCGCGGACGCGACGAGGACCTCGTCGGTGAAGTGCTGGCCCAGCGTGAAATCGAGGACGAAGTAGCGTTCCGGCTGGCCGGGGTAGATGCCCACGTGGCCGAGCTTGAGCGCCTTGAGGAAGACCTCGTCGGTCAGCTGGCTCTTGTCCTCGACGCCGAAGACCTTCTTGAGGTGCTCGTCCTTGATCGCGTTGCAATGGAAGTGGCGGTACTCCTGGGGACTGGTGCCTTCCTGGTCCAGTTCCTCGGCGATCATTTCGCGGACCTGGTCCACGAGTTCGGGCAGGAAGCGCAGGCGGTAGTCAACTTTATGCATGGCCGCTTCATCGAAATGGTCATGTGCGTTGACGTTCAGGTCAAGCTCCACGGTCTGGCCCGCCAGCTCATGCGTGGCGGTGAGATTATGCTCCCGTCCGTGGTTGAGCTCGACCTCTCCGAAGTGCTTGCTCGCTACCTTGTTCATATCTTCAACATAGTCCTGAAAACCGGACCATTCCAGCGTTGAAGAGTTTTCCCTACCGGAGCAATATCCGGTACCGGACCGGCGGACGGCCGCATGACTGTACATTGATCGGATGCAGCATGTAATCTCACCCGTCGGCCGTGCCCGGGCCGCGTTCGACGCCGGGACCACCCGCCCGCTCGCCTGGCGGCTGGATCAGCTGCGCCGGCTTCGGCGCATGCTCGCGGAGCGGCACGCGGACTTCGCCGAAGCCCTCGCCCGCGACCTGGGCAAGCACCACACCGAGGCGCAGCTCGCGGAGATCGGGTTCGTGGACGCCGAGGCGGCGCACCTGGAGCGGCACCTCGAAGGCTGGCTGCGGCCCCGCCGCGTGCCGGTGCCGCTGGCAGTGCGGCCGGCCCGCGCCTGGACCGAACTCACCCCACTGGGCGTGGTGCTGGTGATCGGGCCGTGGAACTACCCGCTGCAACTGCTGCTCGCCCCGCTCGCCGGCGCCCTGGCCGCGGGAAACACCGTGGTCCTCAAGCCGAGCGAACATGCCCCGGCCACGTCGGCCGTACTGGCCCGCTGGATTCCCGAATACCTGGCCGGCGCCGCCGAAGTGGTTGAGGGCGGCATCCCGGAGACCACCGCCCTCCTGGCCGAACGCTTCGACCACATCTTCTTCACCGGGGGAGAAGCCGCGGCCAAGGTGGTCATGCGCGCGGCGGCCGAGCACCTGACCCCGGTGACGCTGGAGCTCGGCGGCAAGTCCCCGGCCTACGTCGATGCATCCACGGACCTGGCCACGGCGGCCAAACGCATCGCCTGGGGCCGGTTCATGAACGCCGGGCAGACGTGCGTCGCACCCGACTACGTCCTGGCCCGGGAGGAGATCCTGGAGCCGCTGCAGGCCGAGCTGATCAAGGCCGTTACGGCGCTCTTCGGACCGGACCCGGCGGCGAGCCCGTCGTACGGCCGGATAGTCGATGACCGCCACTTCGCACGGCTCGCGGCCCTCGCCGACGCCAGCACGGTGGTGCACGGCGGACAGCACGACGCGGCCAGCCGCTACTTTGCGCCGACCCTGCTGCGCCCGGCGCCCGGCGACGCCGTCATGGCGGAAGAAATCTTCGGACCGCTGCTGCCACTGGTGCCCGTGGACGGGCTCGACGAGGCCATCGAGGAGGTCAACGGGCGCGCCAAGCCGCTGGCACTCTACGTCTTCAGCAACGATCCGCAGACGCGCCGCGCCTTCGCCGGGAGGACCTCGTCGGGGGCCCTGTGCTTCGACGTTCCGGCGGCCCACCTGTCCGTCCCCGGGCTGCCGTTCGGCGGGGTCGGCGGCAGCGGCATGGGGGCCTATCACGGGGAACATTCGGTGCGGACGTTCTCGCATGAGCGCCCCACCCTGGACAAGCCGCTGTGGCCGGACACGCTGGAACTGATCTATCCGCCGTACACCCGGACCAAGCACCGGATCATCGACGCGCTGGTGGCGCCGGTCGGGAAGCGGGCCAGGAAGCGCTGAACGCACGCCGGGCTAACGGGGGCTTCAGCTCAGTCCTTTCGCGCGGTCCCGGACCGGTGCATCGTCTCGGCCAGCAGCTCCACGAAGAGCTGGACCTGGGCCGTCCGTTTCTCGTTGATCAGCAGGGCGAAAACATTCCGTGCCAGCCGGATCTCCGGCACATCGAGGACCACCACCCCGGCAGGCCGGTGTCGCAAGGCCAGGTCGGGGACCAAGGCGGCGCCGAGCCCGGCGGCGGCCATCTCCAGGCTCGCGTGGAAGTCATCGCTGTAGGCCACCACGCGGGGGTGCAGGTTGCAGCTCGCGAAGAGCCGTTCAATCACCGTGGCGTCGGACGTGCCGGGGTGGTGCATGATCCAGGGCATGTCCGATAGGTGCGGCGCGGCGACCTTGGAATCCGTGCCGATGCCCCAGGCTGCCGGCAGCACCACGCGGAAGTCGTCGTCGCCGATCCACTGCCGGTCCACGGTGTGCGGCCAGGCGAGTCCGGACTGTCCCACCTGGTACACCAGGGCGACGTCGAGTTCGCCGCCGGTCCGCAGCCCCTGGATGGTCTGGGCCGGCTCCGCGACCGAGACACGCAGGTCGATGCCGAGCTTCTTCCAGGCCGGGTTCCGCAGGATCGGCGGCAGCACATAGGTGGCGAGGCTCGGGAAGATGCCCAACCGCAGCTCCTGGCTGGGACTCTCCTGCGCCCGGGAGGCGGCGGCCATCAGCGTCTCGATGTCCGTCAGGACCTTGGCGGCGTGCCGGGTCATGACGACGGCGGCTTCGGTCGGCTGGATGCTGCGGGCCGCGCGCTGGAACAAGGTGACGCCGGTGTCGCGTTCCAGTGCCGACATTTGCTGGGAGACGGCCGAAGCCGTGTAGCCCAACCGGGTGGCGGCGGCCGCAAACGATCCAAGCCGGATCACTTCCACAAGGGTCCGGAGATGGACGGGGTTGATCAAGGGCTGCCCTTCGCCTGGTTGGGGTCCACGGAGACGGGACCGGAATTCCCGCTTCATTGTGGCATATCCGGCCCTCCGGCGGCCGTGCCGGTCTGCGTGCTGATGTGTCTGCCGGAATGTCCGCACGGAAAGTCTGCGCTGCGCGGCCGGGCACATGCAGGAGAATCCGAGAAACCCAGCTCACGTGGCAGATGACGGCGTCACTGGCGACGGTCTGACAGCAGAACTGAAAAATTCCACATTCATACTCATCCGGCCACCCGACAGCATCGAATTGCCCATAAGAGACTTCGGGCCAGACAACAGGAGCAGATCAGTGTCGCAAGCAGCAGGGATACCGGCAGGCCGGCGCGTCGCCGTCATCGGCAGCGGAGTGGCGGGGCTGACCGCCGCGTACGTGCTGAACGGGCAGGACCGGGTAACGCTCTTCGAGGCCGACTCCCGGCTCGGCGGCCACGCCCACACCCACGATGTGACGCAGCAGAACGGACCCACGCTGGGCGTGGACACCGGCTTCATCGTCCACAACGAGCGGACGTATCCCACGCTCCTGCGCCTGTTCGCCGAGCTCGGCGTCGAAACCCAGGACTCCGAAATGAGCATGTCCGTCCGCTGCGACGGCTGCGGGCTGGAATACGCCGGCGCACGGGCCAAGGGGCGCGGGATCATTCCCCGGCCGTCCACCCTGCTGCGTGGCCGCTACCTGCGGATGCTGCTGGAAGTCACCCGGTTCCACCGTCGGGCCCGCGCACTGCTGGCCGAACCCGCCACAGGCACGGCAGCCGCCGGACACGAGCTCACCCTGGGGGAGTTCCTGGCCCAGGAGAAGTTCAGCAGCTACTTCATCTCGCACTTCATGACCCCCGTGGTCAGCGCCGTTTGGTCCTGCGACCCCACCACCGCGCTGGCCTACCCGGCCCGCTACCTGTTCACCTTCCTGGGCCACCACGGCCTGCTCGGCGTCAAGGGCTCCCCGCAATGGCGGACCGTCACCGGCGGCTCGCGCAGCTACGTCGACAAAGTCGCCGCGACCCTCCCGGACATCCGGCTCGCCAACCCGGTCACCACGGTGCACCGGCACGCCGACGGCGTCGACGTCACGTCCGCGCTCGGTGCCGGGACCGTGCGCGAGACCTTTGACGCCGTCGTCATCGCCACCCACCCGACGCAGGCCCTGCGCATGCTCACCGACGCCTCGGCTGCCGAGAGGGCCGCCCTTGGCGGCATGCCGTATTCGGTGAACCAGACGCTCTTCCACCGTGACGAGGCCGTGCTGCCGGCCAGCCCCAACGCCCAGGCCTCCTGGAACTACCGGCTGCCGTCCTGCGACGCCCGGCCGGACAAGGTCCTGGTCAGCTACGACATGACCCGGCTGCAACGGCTGGAACCCGTCGACGGCGGCCGGTACATCGTCAGCCTCGGCGAATCCGAGCTGATCGACGACGCCACGGTCCTGGACCGGATGGTCTACGAACACCCGCAGTACACCCCGGAGTCGCTGGCGGCGCAGCAGCGGATCCTCGGACTCGGCGACGGGCGGCTGGCCTTCGCCGGCGCGTACCACGGCTGGGGATTCCATGAGGACGGCGCCCTGTCCGGACTCAAGGCCGCCGCCCGGCTCGGCCGCGACTGGGACCCGGTCAACAGCGACGCTGTTAACATCGGCACGGTCAACATCGGCGCAGGGGCCGTGGACCCGGACCCCGCCCCGGCCACAGTTCAGCCGGCCGCAGTCCAGCCGGCCGCGGTGGAGGTGCCATGAGCGCGCCGGCCACCATCCATCCGGCCGCCCTCCACGGCGCGGCCATCTACCGCACTGCCATCGCCCATGTGCGGCGGACTCCGCTGCGCAACGCGTTCACCTACCGCAGCTACAGCTGGTATGTCGACGTCGACCATCTCCCGCAGCTGCCGCGCCTGCTGCGGCCGCTGGCGGGATTCCGGGTGGAGGACCACCTCGGCGATCCGGACGGCACCCTGCGCGGCAACGTGGAAAGCTACCTTGCCACCCAGGGGATAAAGCTCGACGGCGGACGTATCACCATGCTTGCCAGCGCCCGGGTGTTCGGGCACGTGTTCAACCCGCTGAGCGTGTTCTGGTGCCATAGTGCCTCCGGTGAGCTGCGCTGCGTCGTCGCCGAGGTCCACAACACGTACGGGGAGCGGCACTGCTACCTCCTCGAAACCGACGCCACGGGCAGGGCGAGTGTCCCGAAGGCGTTCTACGTCTCGCCGTTCAACGACGTCGACGGCGAGTACCGCATGAAGCTCCCCGAACCCGGCGAACGGCTCGCCGTATCGATCGTCCTGGAACGGGAGGGACAGCAGCCATTCATCGCCACCATGGACGGCGTCCGGCACGAAGCGGGCATGCGGAACATCGTGTCCGCGGCGCTCGCCGTACCCGCGGCCCCGCTGCGTGTCGCGGCACAGATCCGCTGGCAAGGCATCAAGCTGTGGGCGCGCCGCCTGCCCATCATCAAAAAACCACACCACCCTTCACAGGAGGCAGTTCAGTGACAATGACCGAAGCGACCGGATCCGGTACGGGACGGGCACAGGGCACCACGCACAGCAGCGCAGTAAACGGCAGCGCCGTCAACAGCGGGCTCGTCACCGGCAGGGTGCCGTACACCGTTCCCCAGCCTCCCGCCACCATCGACGCCGCCATCTGGCCCAGCATCGCCACGGTGCCCTCGAGCTTCAAGGCCCGTGTGGCCGGACGCGCTGCGGACGCCATCTTCAAGGCGGCCGTGCGCAGGCTGCCGCTGGAAGTCCGGTACCCGGACGGCACAGTGTTGGGCAAAGCAGCACTGGGCACGGCTCCCTCCGACCAGGTACCCGCCGGCACCGCGTCTGATGAGCCTGCCGCCGCCTACCCCGTCATGACCATCAACCGACCCGTTGCCTTCGCCACCCGCCTCGGCGACGGCGGCCTGATCGGCCTGGGCGAGTCCTTCATGGCCGGCGACTGGGACGCCGATGACCTCACAGCCGTCATGGAGGTCTTTGCCTCCCGCGTCGGCACGCTCGTTCCCGAGCCGCTGCAGAAGCTGCGCGGGCTGTACCTGCCGCGCCAGCCGCGCAGGGAACGGAACACGGAGAAGAACACCCGCTCCAACATCTCCCGGCACTACGACCTCTCCAACGAGCTCTTCGCCTCGTTCCTGGACAGCACCATGACGTACTCCAGCGCCCTCTTCCCGGAAAGCGGCGACGCCCTGCGGCACGTGGCCTGGGACGGGCTGGCCGCCGCGCAGCAGGCCAAGATTGACCGGTTGCTGGACAAAGCCGGCGTGAAGGAAGGCACCCGGGTCCTGGAAATCGGCACCGGCTGGGGGGAGCTCGCCCTGCGCGCCGCCGCCCGCGGCGCCACCGTCTACTCCGTGACGCTCTCCAGCGAGCAGCAGGAACTGGCCCGCCAGCGCGTGGCCGAGGCCGGCTACGCCGACGCCGTCACGATCGAGCTCAAGGACTACCGCGCCGTGGAGGGCGAGTACGACGCCGTCGTCTCGGTCGAAATGATCGAGGCCGTCGGCTTCGAATACTGGGCCACCTACTTCCAGACCATCGAGCGGGTCCTGGCCCCGGGTGGCAAGGTGGCCATCCAGGCCATCACGATCGCCCACGACCGGCTCATGGCCACCCGCACCAGCTACACCTGGGTGCACAAGTACATCTTCCCGGGCGGGGTCATTCCGTCCGTCCGCGCCATCGAGGACATCACCGCGAAGCAGACCGGACTGCGCGTCCGCGAACGCCTCGCCATGGGCGAGCATTACGCCCCGACCCTGCGGCTCTGGGAGGAACGGTTCATGGCCCGCGAAGACGAGGTGGGGGCCATGGGCTTCGACGCGGTCTTCCAGCGGATGTGGCTGTTCTACCTCTGCTACTGCCGGGCCGGGTTTGAAACGGGCTACCTCGACGTGCAGCAGATCGTGCTCGACTCCGCCTCCTAGCGCCGGTGTTAGAACAATCACGAATCGCTTGAGGCGGGCACCACGGTGCCCGCCTCTTTCGTGTGCCCGGACACCAGATGTAGTGGCCGGCGCCACCAATCCGGGTCCCCGCGGCGGCGGCGCGACACGCCGTCTGCGGTGCGACACGCGGGCGTGATTAATGTGGCTAACTACTCCACAGGGTGTGGATTTCGTCCGCCAAAATGGCGGAAATCCGGACATTTGGAGGGCCCCCTCCTGTGGATTAAAGGTGGGTTAAATGACATACTTGTAATACATCATCTTGGGGTCCACATGAGGCTCTTGCACTACATGTAGTATCGACATACAGTTCCAGCAGAGCATCAGCGCGGGACATCCGGAGCCGGGATTGCGCTCCACAGAAGACTTCAACAAAGGGGACAGGACCATGACCGTTACGGTTTACACGAAGCCGGCCTGCGTTCAGTGCAACGCGACCTACCGCGCGCTGGACAAGAAGGGCATCGCCTACCAGAGCGTCGACATTTCCCAGGACGCTGAAGCCCTCGAGCGCCTGAAGTCCCTGGGCTACATGCAGGCCCCTGTTGTCGTCACCGACCAGGACCACTGGTCAGGTTTCCGCCCGGACAAGATCGAAGAACTGGCGCAGGCTGCCGCCGTCGCTGTAGCCTGAAACGCCCTGTCGCCTGAAAAGCCCAGGACGCCGCTACCAGGGAAGAATTCACGGTAGATGAGGTGACCACCGTGGCTGTAAGTACTGAAGATCGGGTGGCTGCCACGGCTGACGGCGGGGAAGCGGTCAGCACGGCAGCACCGGCCACCACGACGCACTGCCGGCTCATCTACTTTTCCTCCACCTCCGAAAACACCGCACGCTTCGTTGCGAAGCTGGGCGTCGACGCCGCCAGGATCCCCCTTTACCCGAGGGACGCTCCGCTGGTGGCTGGGGAGCCCTACGTTTTGTTGCTCCCGACCTATGGGGGCACCGGGGGAGAGGGATCTGTTCCAAAGCAGGTCATCAGGTTTTTGAACGATCCGGGCAACCGGAAGCTGATCCGCGGAGTGATCGGCGCAGGAAACACCAATTTCGGGGACAACTACTGCATGGCAGGGGACATCATCGCCGCCAAGTGCAAGGTCCCGCACCTATATCGCTTCGAACTCATGGGGACGCCGGAAGACGTCAACCGCGTACAACAAGGATTGGAAGAGTTTTGGACACGACTGTCGCAGACAAAGCAGTAACTGAAGGCGCAGGCCTGCACACGGGCACCGGCACCGCCGCCGCCGCTGTTGAGAAGAAGCACGAGATGCCGGCCGCCTACAAGGGCCTGGGCTACCACGAGCTGAACGCCATGCTGAACCTCTACGGCCCCAACGGGGAGATCCAGTTCGAGGCCGACCGCGAGGCCGCGCACCAGTACTTCCTGCAGCACGTGAACAACAACACCGTGTTCTTCCACGACCTCGAGGAAAAGCTCGACTACCTCGTCAAGAACGAGTACTACGAGCGCGAAACCCTCGACCAGTACACGATGAACTTCATCCGCGAGCTCTACAACCGCGCGTACAAGAAGAAGTTCCGTTTCGAGACCTTCCTCGGCGCGTTCAAGTTCTACACCTCCTACACGCTGAAGACGTTCGACGGAAAGCGCTTCCTGGAGCGCTACGAGGACCGCGTCTGCATGGTGGCCCTGCACCTGGCCCGCGGCGACGAGAAGCTCGCCACCCAGATGGTCGACGAGATCATCGAAGGCCGCTTCCAGCCGGCCACCCCGACGTTCCTGAACGCCGGCAAGCGCCAGCGCGGCGAGCTGGTCTCCTGCTTCCTGCTCCGCATCGAAGACAACATGGAGTCGATCGGCCGGTCCATCAACTCCGCGCTGCAGCTCTCCAAGCGCGGCGGCGGCGTGGCCTTCGCGCTGACCAACATCCGCGAGGTTGGCGCGCCGATCAAGCAGATCGAGAACCAGTCCTCCGGCGTCATCCCCGTGATGAAGCTCCTTGAGGACAGCTTCTCCTACGCCAACCAGCTCGGTGCCCGCCAGGGCGCCGGTGCCGTGTACCTGCACGCGCACCACCCGGACATCTACCGTTTCCTGGACACCAAGCGCGAGAACGCGGACGAGAAGATCCGCATCAAGACTCTCTCGCTCGGCGTCGTCATCCCGGACATCACCTTTGAGCTCGCCAAGCGGGACGAGGACATGTACCTGTTCTCCCCGTACGACGTCGAAAAGGTCTACGGCATGCCGTTCTCCGACGTCTCGGTCACCGAGAAGTACTACGAGATGGTGGACGATTCCCGGATCAAGAAGACCAAGATCAAGGCGCGCGAGTTCTTCCAGACCCTCGCCGAGATCCAGTTCGAATCCGGCTACCCGTACATCATGTTCGAGGACACCGTGAACCGGGAAAACCCGATCGACGGCAAGATCATCATGTCCAACCTGTGCTCGGAGATCCTCCAGGTCTCCCAGCCCACCACGTACCACGATGACCTGTCCTACGACCAGACCGGCAAGGACATCTCCTGCAACCTGGGCTCGCTGAACATCGCCAAGACCATGGACTCGCCGGACTTCGGCCTGACCATCGAGACGGCCATCCGGTCGCTCTCGGCCGTCTCGGACATGTCCAACATCACCTCGGTGCCCTCGATTGCCCGCGGCAACGACCAGAGCCACGCCATCGGCCTCGGCCAGATGAACCTGCACGGCTACCTGGCCCGCGAGCGGGTCCACTACGGCTCCGAAGAGGGCCTGGACTTCACCAACATCTACTTCTACTCCGTGGTGTTCCATGCGGTCCGCGCCTCGAACCTGCTGGCCATCCAGACCGGCCAGACCTTCGGCGGCTTCGAGAAGTCCAAGTACGCCTCCGGCGAGTTCTTCGACAAGTACACCGAGCAGGAATGGGTCCCGCAGACCGAGAAGGTCGCGGAGCTGTTCAAGAACATCCACATCCCCACCCAGGATGACTGGCGCGAGCTGAAGGCCTCCGTCATGGAGCACGGCATCTACAACCAGAACCTGCAGGCTGTGCCGCCCACCGGCTCAATCTCGTACATCAACAACTCCACCTCCTCGATCCACCCGGTGGCGTCCAAGATCGAGATCCGCAAGGAAGGCAAGTTGGGCCGCGTGTACTACCCGGCGCCGTACCTGACGAACGACAACCTGGAGTACTACCAGGACGCGTACGAGATCGGCTACGAGAAGGTCATCGACACGTACGCGGCCGCTACGCAGCACGTGGACCAGGGCCTGTCCCTGACGCTGTTCTTCAAGGACACCGCCACCACGCGCGACATCAACAAGGCCCAGATTTACGCCTGGAAGAAGGGCATCAAGACCATCTACTACATCCGTCTCCGCCAGCTTGCGCTGGAAGGCACCGAGGTAGAGGGCTGCGTCAGCTGCATGCTGTAGCTTCAACTAAATCGTGACAGTACGACGGCGGGCGCCCGCCCGCCGTCGTACGCTTTTACTAAGAACTAAACCCAACATTTAGGGGATGACATGACCGAGAAGGTCAAGCTGCTTAGCCACGTCGAGGCGATCAACTGGAACCGCATCCAGGACGACAAGGACGTGGATGTCTGGAACCGCCTGGTCAACAACTTCTGGCTGCCGGAAAAGGTGCCGCTGTCCAACGACGTGCAGTCGTGGGCGACGCTGACCCCGGACGAGCAGCAGCTCACCATGCGCGTGTTCACGGGCCTGACCCTGCTGGACACCATCCAGGGCACCGTCGGCGCCGTCTCGCTGATTCCGGACGCGCTCACCCCGCATGAAGAGGCTGTCTACACGAACATCGCGTTCATGGAGTCTGTGCACGCCAAGAGCTACTCCTCCATCTTCTCCACGCTGGCCTCCACCAAGGAGATCGACGAGGCGTTCCGCTGGTCCACCGAGAACGAGAACCTTCAGAAGAAGGCCCAGATCGTCATGGACTACTACCAGGGCGATGACCCCCTCAAGCGCAAGGTGGCCTCCACGCTGCTGGAGAGCTTCCTGTTCTACTCGGGCTTCTACCTCCCGATGTACTGGTCCTCCCGGGCCAAGCTGACGAACACGGCCGACCTGATCCGCCTGATCATCCGCGACGAGGCCGTCCACGGGTACTACATCGGCTACAAGTTCCAGAAGGGCCTGGAGAAGGTCTCCGAGGAACGCCGGCAGGAAATCAAGGACTACACCTTCGAGCTGCTCTTCGAGCTGTACGAGAACGAGGTCCAGTACACGCACGACCTCTACGACTCCGTCGGCCTGGCCGAGGACGTCAAGAAGTTCCTGCACTACAACGCCAACAAGGCCCTGATGAACCTGGGCTACGAGGCCATGTTCCCGGCTTCCGTCACCGACGTGAACCCGGCCATCCTCTCGGCCTTGTCGCCCAACGCTGACGAGAACCACGACTTCTTCTCGGGTTCGGGTTCGTCGTATGTGATTGGCAAGGCTGTCAACACTGAGGATGACGACTGGGACTTCTAGTCTTGACACGAAGACTGGCCTAGTTGGCGGTGTGTGTGAAATTCGGAGCTAGTTGATTTCTTTCGGACCAAGTTGGACCAATTCTGGTCAACCTGACCTCGGTGCAACTTGGTACGAATCTGGCGCCTCAGGTGAGATGGCGCGTAAGTGGAAGAACCCGTCCCGACCTATGTGGGTGCACTCTTCCTCGTCCAGTCAGAAGTCTTCCACTGAGGGCAAACAGCCATCCGGCCCTGACGATGCCATCGGGGACAACGGCTCTGAGCGGGGGAGCGCGGTGGTGGAATTCAATTTTCTGTCTTTGCTGCTGATGGTCCCGCTGGCCTAGTTCGGACCAATGGTCTGGTTGTCCAGTATGTCCGTAGATTAACAATTCCTTTTCGAGATATTCAGTAACGTAGCAATTGCTAATTTCGAACCGGCGGAGCATTCCACTGGCTACTCGGCGGCGCTTCCGCGGGAGCAGAACTGGCGGATCGCCGCGCTGCAGGCGTTGCGGTAAGGACGATGACCGTGGCGGTGGCGGAACCGGCGCGAGTGGCGCCTGGGCTGGGATTGTTGGGATGGGATAGGCCCGCGTGCCGAGCGGCCTCTGGCTGAGGTTGCCGCGTTCACGGTGGGAAGACCTCCCTCAACTCCCGGCTGTGCAATCAGCTCAGTGGCAGAGGTTGTCGAGGGTTTCCTGGGCAGCCTGTTCCATCTGCGTACCGAGCAGGTCGATGCGGCTTGCGGTTGCCGGGTCCTGCCAAGGCATCGGCCGAACTGCCATGGCCATCGTGACCTGGCTGCCGCCGTCGGCGCTCGTGACGGAAATACTCATGTAACCAAATATCGCCCCGTGATGGCCGTAGCGGAATTCGCCGGAACATGCGTCAGGAAACCGGCTTAGACCGAGCCCGTATTCCGCGAAGCCGGCCTTCTTCTTCATTTCCTCCAGCATGGCGGGGGAAAGCAGCTGGCCCTGGAGGAGGGCCCGGTAGAAGGTGTTGATGTCCTGCGTGGTGGAGATGACGCCGCCTGCGGGGGAGCCGACCCAAACCTCGGCCTGGGTGACATCGACCCGTTCGCTGCCATCCATGATGTAGGCGTGGATGTTGTCCGGAGCCCCGCGGTCTGGTTCGGCCAGCGACGTGTGCTGAAGTCCCAGAGGGGCAAAGATGTCTTGATTGAGCACGTCGGCGACGGGACGTCCGCGGAGCTTTTCGATCAGCTGGCCAAGAGCCAGGTAATTGGAGTTCGAGTAAGAAAAGCGGTCCACATTCTTGGACTCCCACGGGAGCGTGGCGGCCAGCTCGAGTCCCCGCTGCAGGCTGAGCCGCGTGTTCATAACCTGCTGCAGTGGTTCCGCCTCGTGTTCTGCGTCTCCGTAGTCGGGCATGCCGGAGTTGTGGTCCAGCAACTGGCGGACGGTGATCGGTCCGGGCGGCCGCAGCGTGGTCCGGAAACTCTCCAGGACGCCGTTCACCGGGTCATCGAGCCCAATGAGTCCCTGGTCGACGAGTTTCAGGACGGAGACGGCGACCATCGACTTCGTAATGCTGGCTACCGATACCCGGTCCTGCGGCTGGGCCGGGTCATTGGTATCTAGGCTTCGCACCCCGTAGGCCTTGGACCATTCCCCGCCAGGCCATCGCAGGTGCACAACAAAGGCCGTCGCACCACCGTCCATGAAGTGCTGGACCCTGCGTTCCAGAGAATCAGTCGCTGCCTGGATCGCGGCGGCGCTCGGCGGAGTCGGCCCGGAAGGGGCCGGGCCGGGAGGGGCTCCCACGCAACCGCTCACAGCGACAAGCAAAACCGCGGAAAACGCGGCACCGATCAGACGAAGACGCGTCCGCCACCAAGCAGGCAAGGCACCCATGAACATCCTTTTACGCTCAAATGTGTCTTCTGGATAGGCATGGCTCTCAAAGTCCCTCCGCAGGCAGCCTGCTGAGTCGGCCAAGCCCGGTCTGAGACCGCCTCCTGGTCAGGGCGTTGCTGAGTACCATGGCGATCAAAGTTCTTCGCTTTGGCATCGATGCAGATCAGCGCGCAATGGTCGCCGGTTTCGTCAGGAATCTGGACGGGCATCTCAACAGTTTGAAAGGAAATGCTGCGCCTCCTAGTCGTAGAGTCGAGCCTTCCGCCGCCCAGGTCCGATTTGCTAACTTACAGGCGGAAAGCCGGTCTGACAGGTTGTTAATGTCCGCGTGAAAAGGCCGTAACCACAAGGACCGATTGTTAATCTTTGGCCGTATTGGACACTGGTTGTCCAGTACGCTCGAAGATTAACAGGTCCGCGTGTAGATTTTCCGCACTTTAACAATTGTTAATTTCGGACCGCCTGGAAGCGTCAGCAGCCTAGTTTTCCGCCTGCTCGGTTCCTGGAATAGGGGAGACAACTACCACGCTTCGAGGCTTCTCCTGCAACCGAATTGCAGCACTTGCTCAAACGAGAGGCCAGCAAGGCGAACTGGCCGATCTCCTGGGGAGATTCCTAGATGCTGTGACAGGCGGAGCGCCGTGATTCGTCGCCTGTTCTCGCATTCTCGGGTAGGGACAGGCCGGTGTTTATTGCCGTCGGACCTCAATGTCGCGGTGGTTCTTCTCGACCCAGTCGGCCATCCGGTTGCCCCGCCGCGCTATGAACTTCAGCGAGGCTTCCTGAACCCTGACGTACTCGTCCTTCGTGACCGGGACGCCGAGGCGCGTGAAGACCTTGTCCTCATCCTCCTCGAGGAAGAAGTCGATCTTCCCCTCCGGCGTCACGAGATCCTGGAAGTGGAAGAACTCCACGAACTTCTCGAACGTACAGAAGAGTTCGAAGAAGTCCCCATAGTTAGTGGTGACGTCGGCGAGGGGGCTGCCTGGCTCCTTGGCGTAGTGGCGCCGGATGCATTCCAGAGTCAAGTCCATCCGGTCCGCAATCCGTATCCGCATTCCCCTGGCGGTGTTGAGGGTGGGCAGGTGTATTGTCCTGACGGGCCAGATCATGGCGCTGCCGATCGTGTACGGCGGGTCGAAATAGCGGCGCTTCTGCTCCTCACTCAACTCGGCCTTAGCCTCGACCAAGGCCTTGGGCTTCCCCCACCTGGTGTAGGAGTTCGTGATGGCGTCACTGCCGACCGTGAACCACTTGTCGGGCGTCTGCTCGAACATCAGGTAGTTTTTCCGACGCACCTTGGGAACTTCCGAGACCGCCAGTTCGAACAGCTGCCCCTCGCATAGCTCCTTCTTCCAGAGCAGCTGATGGTCAGCCTTGAGCCGCGGACTATGGGAGTCCGGGTCCCTTCCTGGAGGCGTGGTGTCGAGCAGGTAGTTGAAGGCAATGTCGAAGACGCGCATGGAAGGAAGTCTATGTGCCCGCCTTTTGCGAACCGCGGAACCTGCAGCTGAAACAACTGCACGGTCGCGCAAGCACTTGGATGATAATCTTCGGCGGCATTGGGCTCCTCCAAGGACCCGCGGCCACCCCTTTAGCCAATCCCTTGGTGAGAACCTGGCGCCGGGCCTGCAGAGCATCGGGCCGCCTACGACAAGCTTCGCCCTGATTTGCTCTGGTTGATGAATTCCCCTATATCCACGCCTTCCCACACGGGCTAGCCTGGCTCCGCTTCAGTGTGCTGCGTGCTGATCGAACGCGAACTAATCAAGCTGCTGACCATACTTGGCCTGATCAACCGCGCTCTCCCTGTATGGCCGTCCGTCCTACCGCGTCCCGCTGGCGGGCATCTGCTGGTGCGCACAACACTTGCGCCGCTTCCCGGGCAGTGAGGCCACCCTGCCCAGCGCCGTGACTCTGACGTTCGAGGCAGTACGTCAGCTTGCCCTCCATAAGGTCAAACGCCGCCGACCCCCTACGCGGACCGGCAGTCCTGGTATTTATCTATCTGGATGACGTCAGCGACGGCCGTGTCTTCAACGGCCTCTTTTTCGGCCGACATCTCGACTGTGTGGTTGGTACTGTGCCGGAAGGCCGCGGGCGGGTTGGCGGTCTCGGCTGCGAACTCAGGAGCATCTCCGTTCACGGTTGGGACCTCTGGCTCGCTCAGCTTCGGGCGGAACAATCGCTGCGCAAGCCGTTTCCCCCCGGGCACGACTTTGGTGTCCCACAATGCTCTGCCCTTGGTGTCCCACAACTTAGTCGCACCCGGAATGAGGTAATTTTTCGTCAACGGAATCACGTACTTGTCAATGAGAAGCAGAGTGCGGTCGAAGTTTTGCTGGCGACGACGCTCTTCGGCCTCTTCTTCGCGCCTGCGGCGCGCCTCGTTCTCGCGGCTCGACCGCTCGTCGGCTCTAGGCTGGTTGGCCGGCTTCGGACGCCTCGGGTTCCCGTATTGAACTTTGAGCGTACCGTCATCGTTCCGGGCGCCGCCCGGGCCCAGCGAATCGAAGGAGATGGGGTTTCCGTCCTTATCGTGCTTCGGAACGTCTACAGCACTTCCTGGAACTCCGAATTGTCAATATTCATCGCGCCTCCAATAAGCTCATGGATGAGCTTATACCCTGCGCCGACTATGCTGGCCGCCTCATTAAGGCTCGCTTCATCCGTGTAACGGAGCGATCCAGGCCGGGCTAGACAATATGAAGTGTGGTGGTTGCCTGAAGTAGGACTGGAACCCCGGGTTCAAAGAGATTCGTGGGTTGCCGGCCCACGGTCTGTTCCGCATTCTGGTGCGGGTGTGGACTGGTAGAGCCACATTTGAACGTCTGGAGGTTCCAGCCATGAACAAGCGTACCTACGTCGGTTTGGATGTCCATGCGCGCAGTGTCAAGGGTTGCGCGATCGACCGCGAAACCGGTGAAATTCTGCGCCAGAGCCTGAGCCTG